>NZ_JAAKZW010000100.1 GCF_011044995.1 Streptomyces mesophilus
CCCCGAGCCCCAGCAGCCGTCGGACCACCCCCGCCGCCGAATACGCCCCGCCCTGTACGCCGCAGGCGGGGCGGTCGTGGTGCTCGGCGGGCTGTACGTGGCGGGTCTGGTGTCCGAGGGGTCCGGGATACCCGAAGGGACCACGGTGGAGGGCGTGGATCTGGGCGGGCTGAGCACGAGCCAGGCACGGGAGCGCCTGGAGCAGGAGCGGGGGAAGGCATGGGCGGCCCCGCAGCCCGTGCGGATCGGGGAGGAGACGGCCGAGCTGGATCCGGCCGAGGCGGGACTCTCCGTGGACACCGCGGCGACCGTCGAGCGGGCGAACGACACCAGCTCAAACCCGGTGACCGTGATCGCCGGCCTTTTCGGCGACAGCGACCGGCCGGTCGACCCCGTGGTCCGCGTGGACGAGGCCAGAACGAAGGACGCGCTGGCCGCGCTGGCGAAGAAGTACGACCGCGAGGAGCGCGACGGCGCCGTCGCCTTCAAGGCGGGCAAGCCGGACGTCACCGAACCCCGCTCGGGCATCGCCCTCGACACCGGCCGCTCGCTCAAGACCCTGCGTTCCGCCTATCCGGCCGAGGACGCCGTGCGGCTCCCCGTCGACGAGACGGAGCCCAAGGTGACCGAAGCCGAAGTCGCCCGCGCCGTAAAGGAGTTCGCCACCCCGGCGGTGTCCGGGCCCGTCACCCTCACCGTCGGGGACAGCGAGCTGAAGCTGACGCCGGCCACGCTCGGCCGGCACCTCAGCCTCGAACCCGACGACCAGGGCAAGCTCACGGGAAAGCTGGACGCCGAGGGACTGCTGAAGGACCCGGAGGTGTCCCGGCCCCTGAACAAGGCGATCGGCGCACCGGTCAACGCCCAACTGCGGCTCGACGGCGAGAAGGTGGTCGTCGCCGCCGACGGAAAGCCGGGACGCAAGGTCGACGCCAAGTCCCTCCAGGCGGCGGTCTTCCCGCTCCTCACCAAGACCGGCGGCGCGCGCACCGCGACCGTCGCTACCGAGACCGTGCAGCCGGAGCTCACCGCCCAGAGCGTCAAGGAGCTGGGGATCAAGGAGCAGGTCTCCACGTTCACCGTGGAGTTCCCCACGGCCCCGTACCGCACGATCAACATCGGACGGGCCGCGGAGCTGATCAACGGCTCCCTCGTGCTTCCCGGCAAGGAGTGGAGCTTCAACCGGACCGTCGGCGAACGCACCGCGGAGAACGGCTTCACGGACGGCACGATGATCCTCAACGGCCGCTACTACAGCGCGCCTGGCGGCGGTGTCTCCGCCGTGGCGACGACGATGTTCAACGCGATGTTCTTCGCCGGCGTCAAGCCCGTCGAATACGGCGCGCACTCCTTCTACATCGAGCGCTACCCGGAGGGCCGTGAGGCCACGGTCGCCTGGGGCACCCTGGACCTGCGCTGGCTCAACGACTCGGGCCACGCGATCTACGTGCAGGCCACCGCCACGGACCACTCCATCACCATCGCCTTCCTCGGCACGAAGAAGTACGACGAGGTGAAGTCGATCAAGGGGCCGCGGACCAATGTCACCGAGCCCAAGAAGATCGAGGGCAAGGGCGACAAGTGCGAACCGCAGACGCCGTACGAGGGCTTCGACGTCGCGGTCGAGCGCGTCCTGGTCAAGGACGGCCAGGAGGCCGGCCGGCAGACCTTCCGTACGCACTACACGCCACGCGACGAGATCACCTGCGAGCCGGACACTCCCCCGGCGCCGCAGGTCGACCCCGATCCGCTTCCCTCGCAGGGCGGTTGATCAGCGGTCCGCTGCCCTCACAGGGCGGTTGATCCGCCGACGCACGCCGGTCGGCGCGGCAGAGCCTCAATCCCCCGCCGCGGCCACCAGCCCCTGGTCCACGAAGCTGTACGGCGGCAGCGGTCCGTTGACGCGGAAGACCAGGTGGGGGTGTGCCTGGCGCAGCTCCTCGACCGCGTTGGCCAGCTCGGCGGCGGCGTCTCGGTGCACGAGGAAGGACAGGTTGGCGATCCAGCCGGTGCTCTGCGGCGCGTCGCTGAGGGCGTCGGCCCTCGGCTCGAGCGCGTCGCGCACCAGGGCGGCGTCCGCCGCCTCGCGTGCCTGTACCGCCGCGGCGACCCTCTCGCCCAGGCGCATCTTGTCCTCGTGACTGCCCCCGCCCGCCTTGCGGTTGCTCTCCACCAGGGCGCGCAGAGCGTCGTCCTGTGCCACCACGAGCCGCAGTACGGCGTCCTCGTCGTGCTGGACCTTCACGTTGTACTCGGCGCGGTCGCACAGGGCCCGCAGACGTTCCTTGTAGTGCTCCGCGTGCTGCTCCAGAGCGGCGGCCACCGCGCTGTCGTCCTCGGCCACGCTGCCGAAACGCATCGGCAGCACCGTGCCACCGGCGCCCGCCTCGGACAGGACGTGCTGATGGGCAAGGAGATCCCGGCGCTTGGGCCGCAGATCCTCGGGAGCGTCGCCGGCGAGGGCGGCGAGGCCGCCGCCGCGGACCACCCGGACCTTGTGGGCCGGATTCCCTATGCCGTCGATGCCGTCCGGCAGCTTCGGGTGTCCGGCGTCGGCGATTCCGTAGACGTACGTACTCATGCCTGCTCCTCCTCACGACGGCTGGACGAACGGCTGGACGAACGACGCGGCGAAGCCTTCGCCTCGCCTTCCTTGCGGGCCTGCGTGAGCGCGTCCGACCCGGCCTGCGCGGCGCCTTCCAGCGCCCCCTTGGCCTTGCCCTGCGCACCCGACCCGTTCGAGTCGCCCACGAGCTCGCTCAGACCCGCGGGCTTCTTGCTGCCCGTCTCCAGGTCGAGCCGGTTGCACGCTTCGGCGAAGCGCAGATAGGTGTCCACACTGGCGACGACCACGCGGATATCGATCTTCAGGATCTCGATGCCGACGAGCGAGACGCGGACGAACGCGTCGATCACAAGACCTCGGTCGAGGACGAGTTCCAGGACGTCGTAGAGGCCGCTGGTGCCTCCGCTGCCGCCCGCCTGCTGGGTGGTGGCGACCGTCATGGGCGCTTCTCCCTGTCTGTTGCACTGGCGTTCCGGTGGCCTCCCGTGTGCCCGCCACGCCACCGCCCAACCTCCCGTGCTGCGACGATCTCGATGACCGGTGGCTCACATCCGGAACACATCCGGGCATGACCGAGCCCCCGCCCGGGAGGTCCGGGCGGGGGGAGCGATGAAGCGTCGGTCAGGCCGTGTGACGCGTCGGTCAGGCCTTGTCCTGCATGGAGCTGCGGGCCGGATTGCCCTGCTCGGCGGCCTTGGGGTCCTTCTCGTCCGCCTTGGCGCGCACGCCTTCCTTGATGCGCTCGCCGATCGACTTGTCGATGTTGGACCAATACTCGAAGGCGCGCTGGAGGACCGGCTCGCTCACGCCGTTGAGCAGATGCCCGACGACGTTGTCGACGAGGCGGTCCCGTGCGGCGTCGTCGAGGACCTCGCGCACCATGGTCCCCGGCTGACCCCAGTCGTCGTCCTCCGGGTGCGAGACGTAGGCGGCGCGGGTGATCTCCCCGTCCGCGGTCCAGCTCGGCGGCGCGTGCCTCTCGCTGTCCGCGGCCGGTCCGCCCTTGGAGTTCGGCGCGTACACCGGATCGGTGGTGTACCGGTAGGCCATGGCCCCGTCCTTGGTGTACGTGTGCACCTCGCTCTTGGGCGCGTTGACCGGCAGCTGCTGGTAGTTGGACCCGATCCGGTACCGGTGCGCATCCGCGTACGAGAACAGCCGTCCCAGGAGCATCCGGTCGGGGCTCGGACCGATACCGGGGACGAAGTTGTTCGGCTGGAACGCCGCCTGCTCGATCTGGGCGTGGTTGTCCGTGGGGTTGCGGTCCAGGGTCATCCGGCCGACCTCGATCAGCGGGTAGTCGCCGTGCGGCCAGACCTTGGTGAGGTCGAACGGGTTGAACCGGTACGTCGCGGCCTCGTCGTACGGCATGACCTGCACGTACAGCGTCCAGCTCGGGAACTCCCCGTCGCGGATGTGCTCGAAGAGATCACGCGTGTGGTAGTCCGTGTCGGCCGCGGCCATCTGGTCGGCTTCGTGCTGCGTGAAGAACTCGATGCCCTGGTCGGTCTTGAAGTGGTACTTCACCCAGAAACGCTCGCCCTGCGCATTGATCCACATATACGTGTGGGAGGTGTAGCCGTTCATGTGGCGCCAGGTGCGCGGGATACCGCGGTCGCCCATCAGCCAGGTGACCTGGTGGGCCGATTCGGGCGAGAGGGTCCAGAAGTCCCACTGCATGTCGTGGTCGCGGAGGTTGTTGTCCGCCCTGCGTTTCTGGGACCGGATGAAGTGCTGGAACTTCATCGGGTCCTTCACGAAGAACACCGGGGTGTTGTTCCCCACCATGTCGTAGTTGCCTTCGGTGGTGTAGAACTTCACCGCGAATCCGCGGGGGTCGCGCCAGGTGTCCGGGCTGCCGCGCTCGCCGGCGACGGTCGAGAAGCGGGTGACCAGTTCGGTGCGGGTGCCGGGCTGGAAGAGCGCCGCCTTCGTGTACGCGCTCACGTCCGCGGTCACCTCGAAGTGGCCGAACGCGCCACTGCCCTTCGCGTGCGGCTGCCGCTCGGGGATCCGCTCCCGGTTGAACTGCGCCATCTGCTCGATCAGATACGAGTCCTGCAGCAGGACCGGTCCCCCGGCGCCGACCGTCAGCGAATGTTCATCGCTCTCGACCGGGGCTCCGGAGTCCGTGGTGGTCGGCTTGCCGGTGAGGTCGGTCATTTCGGGGGCTCCTTGTCCTCGCACGGGTGGTCCGTGGCCCTTGCACGGGTCGTCCGTTGCCCTTGCACGGGTCGTCCGTGGCACGGCCACGACGCGTCGTGTGCCCGTAAGCCACCCGAAAAATCATCGCGCCGCCGAGCGATACCCGCCATTTCTCGGCCGGGGCCGCCCCGCACCGCGCACCCTCTTGCCGAGAGCGGCTTGTGGTGCAACGTTGATTACATGCTTACAGCCGAACAGCAGGAGAAAGTGCGCGGCTGGTTCGCCGGCCGTATCCCCCAAGGGCTCTTCGACGGTCCGCCCGAAGTCACCGTGGACCGCGAGGAGATCACCGTCATCGGGCGGATCCCTGAGCCCGCCGTCGACGAGAAGGCCTCCGCCGCCGAGAAGGCCGCGGCGGTCGAGGGCCGTATCCAGGAGTTCCGCGAGCGCACCAGGGACGAGCGCATCGGCGTCGCCCAGGAAGCCGAGCACCGCTTCCGCAAGAAGGTCTCCTGGGGCGTGCGCTGCGGGGACGAGAAGGCCCTGTTCACGCATGTCTCCGCCCCCGTGATGACCCGGCTGCGCCAGCCCGAGCGCCAGGTCCTCGACACCCTGGTCGCGGGCGGTGTGGCGCGCAGCCGCAGTGAGGCGCTCGCCTGGTGCGTACGCCTGGTGCAGCGCCATGCGGACGACTGGCTGACCGAGCTGCAGGACTCCCTGGAGGCGGTACGCAGGGTGCGCGCGCAGGGGCCCGACGCCACCGAGTGATGGAGAAAACGCCTCGACAGGACTCCGCGGGCCTGCCTACGATCTTCGGCAGCATCGCGTGCCGGTCACCGACCGGGTGAGGCATGGAGGTGCCGGAGATTGCCTGTGGAGGCATTCACCCGTGTCAGTTCAGTTCAACCACACCATCATCGCGTCCAAGGACGCACGAGAGTCCGCCGAGTTCTTCGCGGAGCTGCTGGATCTCGAAGTAGGCGCCCCCTGGGGGCCGTTCATCCCCGTCGTCCTCGACAACGGAGTGACGCTCGACTTCGCCACCGCGCCGGACGGCAACACCCCGCTCCAGCACTACGCCTTCCTCGTATCGGAAGACGTCTTCGACGCCGCGTACAAGAAGATCGCGGACCGCCGCGTCGAGCACTGGGCGGACCCGCACCGGCGGCACCCGGGCGAGTACAACACCAACGACGGGGGCAAGGGCGTGTACTTCCTCGACCCGTCGGGGCATGCGATGGAGATCCTGACCGTGCCTTATGGGGGCTGGCCGAAGAGCTGACCCTGCTGAACCCGGATCGCACCGCGTGATGTCCCATCGCGCGGTGCGATCGCTTTTGTGTGCACGTATCCCCGTACGGCCGCCACCTTGGCGCTTCCGAGCGATTTTTTCGTTGCGATCGCATTGTTGGGCTACTTGAGCATGTGTTAGAAACGCTCAACTCCCCCTCCCCCAGGAAGAGTCACCATGCGCAAGCGCGCCCTGTCCGCACTCGCGACGACGGCAGCCTGGCTCCTGTTGGCCGCGTCCCCCGCCCATGCCTCGGTCATCTGGGACGGTGACGCCGCACGCGGCACCGACGTGTTCCCCTCGCTCGAATGCCCGTCTCCCAGCAGCGTGATCACCGCCGACAGCTCCACCGGGCACGGCACGGTCTTCCGCTACACCAAGGCGGCCGGTGACATCCGCTGCGAGTCGCGCGGCGTCTCGGTCGGCGGCTCCCGGTACGCCTTCGCCGACGGCGGCACGTACTACTTCGACTGGGAGAGCCAACTCTCCACCGTCAGCGGCGACTTCGTGGTCTGGCAGTGGAAGTCGTATCCCAACGCCGACCAGAACTACCCGGTCATCATGACGGTCAAGGACGGCGCGATCCGGCTCTTCCACGTACCACCGGGGTCGACGTCCTGGACCCTCCTGTGGTCCGCCCCGGTCCAGGCAGGTGCCTGGAACCGCTACGCGGTGGGAATCCACGCCGGCAGCTCCGCGTCCTCCGGCTGGGTGGAGCTGTACTTCAACGGGGTTCCGCAGACCCTGACCGGAGGCGGCACGCGCTATGCGGCGCGCACCTGGGACAGCGCCAATGAGCCCAAGTGGGGCGCGTACGACCGGGACGACGGCTCCACCGAGATCATCAACCGGGTCGACAGCCTGAAGCTCGGGACGTCGTACGCGGATGTCGGCTGAGGAAGAAGCCCGGCACGCCCACGACGAAGGCCGCACCCCGGATGCCCGGGGTGCGGCCTTCGACTGTCAAGCGGTGGTGCCTACTTGCGGATCAGCGACCGCAGCACGTACTGCATGATGCCGCCGTTGCGGTAGTAGTCCGCCTCGCCGGGGGTGTCGATGCGGACGACCGCGTCGAACTCCACACCGGTGTCGGTGGTGACCTTGACCGTGCGCGGCGTGGTGCCGTTGTTGAGCTCCTCGACGCCGGTGAAGGAGAAGGTCTCCTCGCCGGTCAGGCCGAGGGACTCGGCCGAGGCGCCCTCCGGGTACTGCAGCGGCAGGACGCCCATGCCGATGAGGTTCGAGCGGTGGATGCGCTCGTACGACTCGGCGATGACGGCCTTGACGCCGAGCAGCGCGGTGCCCTTGGCGGCCCAGTCGCGGGACGAGCCGGAGCCGTACTCCTTGCCCGCCAGGATCGCGAGCGGGGTGCCCTGCTCGATGTAGTTGCGCGAGGCGTCGTAGATGAACGACACCGGCGCGTCCGCCTGCGTGAAGTCGCGGGTGAAGCCGCCCTCGGTGCCCGGCGCGATCTGGTTGCGCAGGCGGATGTTGGCGAACGTGCCGCGGATCATGACCTCGTGGTTGCCTCGGCGCGAGCCGTAGGAGTTGAAGTCACGACGCTCCACACCGTGCTCGGTGAGGTACTTGCCGGCAGGGGTGTCGGCCTTGATCGCACCGGCCGGGGAGATGTGGTCGGTGGTGACCGAGTCGCCCAGCTTGGCGAGGACGCGCGCGCCGGTGATGTCGGAGACCGGGGTGGTCTCCATCGTCATGCCGTCGAAGTAAGGAGGCTTGCGGACGTACGTCGACTCGGCGTCCCACTCGAAGGTGTTGCCGGTCGGGATCGGCAGCGCCTGCCACTGGGCGTCGCCCGCGAAGACGTCCTGGTAGGACTTGTTGAACATGTCCTCGCCGATGGCGTTCGCCACGACGTCGTTGACCTCGGCCTCGGTCGGCCAGATGTCGGCCAGGAAGACCGGCTTGCCGTCCTGGTCGATGCCGAGCGCCTCGGTGGTGATGTCCACCTTCATCGAACCCGCGAGGGCGTACGCGACGACCAGCGGCGGGGACGCCAGGTAGTTCATCTTGACGTCGGGGTTGATCCGGCCCTCGAAGTTGCGGTTGCCGGAGAGCACCGAAGTCACGGCCAGGTCATGGTCGTTGACGGCCTTGGAGACCTCCTCGGGCAGCGGGCCCGAGTTGCCGATGCAGGTGGTGCAGCCGTAACCGACCAGGTTGAAGCCGACCTTGTCGAGGTAGGGGGTGAGCCCGGCCTTGTCGAAGTAGTCGGTGACGACCTTCGAACCCGGCGCCAGGGTCGTCTTCACCCACGGCTTGCGGGTCAGGCCCTTCTCGACGGCCTTCTTCGCGACGAGCGCGGCGGCGACCATCACGTACGGGTTCGACGTGTTGGTGCAGGAGGTGATCGCGGCGACGGTGACGGCGCCGTGGTCGATCTGGTACGTCGAGCCGTCGGGGGCGGTCACGGTGACCGGGTTCGACGGGATGCCGTTGGTGTGCGCCGGGGCGTCGGAGGCCGGGAAGGACTCCTTGCCCGCCTCCTCGTCGTCGGCGACGTAGTTGCGTACGTCGACGGCGAACTGCTCGGCGGCGTTCGCGAGGACGATGCGGTCCTGCGGGCGCTTCGGTCCCGCGATCGACGGGACGACGGTGGAGAGGTCGAGCTCGAGCTTCTCGGAGAAGTCCGGCTCGGCGGCCGGGTCGAGCCAGAGGCCCTGCTCCTTGGCGTACGCCTCGACAAGGGCGAGCTGCTGGGCGTCGCGGCCCGTCAGCTTCAGGTACTTGATGGTCTCGTCGTCGATCGGGAAGATCGCGGCGGTGGAGCCGAACTCCGGCGACATGTTGCCGATGGTGGCGCGGTTCGCGAGCGAGGTGGCGGCGACGCCCTCACCGTAGAACTCGACGAACTTGCCGACGACGCCGTGCTTGCGCAGCATCTCGGTGATCGTGAGCACGAGGTCCGTGGCGGTGGTGCCCGGCTTCAGCTCACCCGTCAGCTTGAAGCCGACGACGCGCGGGATGAGCATCGAGACCGGCTGGCCCAGCATCGCGGCCTCGGCCTCGATACCGCCGACGCCCCAGCCCAGGACGCCCAGACCGTTGACCATCGTGGTGTGCGAGTCGGTGCCGACGAGGGTGTCGGGGTACGCCTGGCCGTTGCGCACCATGACCGTACGAGCGAGGTGCTCGATGTTGACCTGGTGCACGATGCCGGTGCCCGGCGGGACGACCTTGAAGTCGTCGAACGCGGTCTGGCCCCAGCGCAGGAACTGGTAGCGCTCCTTGTTGCGGCCGTACTCAAGCTCCACGTTCTGGCCGAAGGCCTCCGCGGTGCCGAACTTGTCGGCGATGACGGAGTGGTCGATGACCAGCTCGGCCGGGGAGAGCGGGTTGACCTTCGCCGGGTCGCCGCCGAGCTCCTTGACGGCCTCACGCATGGTGGCGAGGTCCACGACACAGGGCACACCGGTGAAGTCCTGCATGATCACGCGGGCGGGCGTGAACTGGATCTCCTGGCTCGGCTGAGCCCCCGAGTCCCAGTTGCCGAGGGCGCGGATGTGGTCGGCGGTGATGTTCGCGCCGTCCTCGGTACGGAGCAGGTTCTCCAGGAGAACCTTGAGGCTGTAGGGAAGGCGTGCGGCGCCCTCGACCTTGTCCAGCCGGAAGATCTCGTAGGACTCGTCACCCACGCTCAGCGTGCTGCGGGCGTCGAAGCTGTTCGCCGACACGACAGTCTCCTTCATATATGTGCGCGTTCCACCGCATCCTGCCGTCACGCCCCCTGGGCGATCCGCTAAGGTAAGGCTTAGTTAGGGTTGCCTTACCGCCGGACCGACACCGGCGTGCGGCCGCGGTGCGCCTCGGCAGATATCTCGATGTCGAGATAACTCTAGTACATCGCCGGGGCCTGGTCATGCCCCGGCCTGTTGCGCTGGTCACGTACGGGTGCCCCCAAGGGCGTTCCCCATCCTGGTCAGGGCCTCGCGGAGCACCGCCGGTGAGGTGGCGAAGTTGAGGCGTACGCAGCCGGCGCCGCCGGTGCCGAAGACATGGCCCGAGCTGAGGGCGACCCGTGCGCGGTCGAGGAACATCCTGGCGGGTCCGGCCAGTTCGGAGACGATGCCGGGGCCGTCGAGCGGGTGCTCGTCGTGGAGCCCCAGTGCGGTGCAGTCGAGCCAGGCGAGGTAGGTGCCCTCGGGCCTGAGGTGGCGAACGCCTGGCAGGTGTTCCGCCACCAAGTTTGCAAGGAGGTTCCGGTTGGCGTCGAGTCCGGCGATGAGCTCGTCGAGCCAGTCGGCGCCCTTCTCGTACGCCGCGGTGTGGGCGATGACGCCGAGGTGACTGGGGCCGTGGCTCACCTCCTCGGGCAGGCGGCGCAGGTCGTCGGCGGCCTCAGGCCCGGCGATGGCGAGGGCCGCCTTGAGTCCGGAGAGGTTCCACGCCTTGGACGCCGACATCAGCGCGAAGGCGTTCTCGGAGCCCGGCACGCTCAGATACGGCGTGAAGACGGCACCGGGCAGGACCAGCGGTGCGTGGATCTCGTCCGAGACGACGCGGACACCGTGCCGGCGGGCCAGCTCGGCGACCGTTTCGAGCTCAGTGCGGGTGTGCACGGCGCCGGTCGGGTTGTGCGGGTTGCTCATCAGGAAGGCGGCGCCCCGGCCGCCGTGGCGGGCCCGTAGGAACGCGTCCTCCAGGGCGGCGGGGTCGATCCGGCCGTCGGGACCGAGAGGCGCCTCGACGATCTCGCGGGCGTCGTGGCCGACGAACGCGTAGAAGGGCGGATACACCGGCGAGCACACCACGACCGCGTCCCCGGGCCGGGTGATCAGGCGGAGCACCTCGACGACGCCCAGCATCACATCGGGCACGATCGCCGTGCGCTCGACGGCGAGACCCTGCCACTGCCACCGCTCGGTGGCGAAGCCGGCCAGGGCCCGCGCGTAACCGTCGCCGTGGGCGTACCCGGTGTCGCCGAGGTCGACCGCGGCGTGCAGCGCGTCCGCGATCGCCGGGGCGAGGGGCACATCCATCTCGGCCACCCACAGCGGCAGGACGTCCTCGGGGTACGTCCGCCACTTCGTACTGGTGCGGCGGCGCAGCTGATCGAGGGAGAGCTGGACGAGCGGGTCGGTTCGCTGGGCGTGTGCGGCCGGAAAGGCGTCCGAAGCGTGGTGGGCCATCGTGCCAGGAGATCCGAAGGCTCTACGAAGGTCAACGGGTCGGACCGGGCTGGACCAACTGCGCCCGCAGACCCTCCGCCGCGGCGCGCACCTCGTCGGCCCGCGCCGCGTGCCCGCCGTCCGCCAGGGCCTGCGCGAGGTCGTCGTGCTCGCGCACGATGAACCGGCCCAGATTCACCCGCTGCCACCACGCGAGGCTGTCGTCGCCGGGTGCCTCCAAAGTGGTGCGCAGGGCCAGCAGGGTGCGTGCGGCCGGTTCGAGGTGACCTGCTCTGCGTTCGAATCCGGCGAGGTCCCGGAGGGCGGACACGCGGTCCCACGCGGTCTCCTGCAACGCGACGTACAGGCGCTGGGCGCGCAGGGCCTGGGGCAGATCGCCGAGCCGGTCGAAGTCGCGCGCCAGGGAGCCGAGCGGAGCAGGGTTCAGCCTGCCGGGGTTGCGGGGGTCCCGCAGCAGAGTCTGGTTCAGCTCGATCTCGTCGAGGCGGCGGATGAGAGGGACCCGCGCGAGCTCGGTCAGGCCCTGGTCGGCCGCCAGATCGGTCCAGGTGTCGAGGGGTTCGTCGGACGGGTCGGTACCGAACATCGACTCGTCCATCTCCCGCGCCCACTGCCGCAGCGCGGCCCCGTCGGCCTCCAGGTCCCGTATCTCGCTCAGCCCGCACGCCGTGTCGAAGTCCGTCTCGCGGATCTCGTCGAGCAGCGGCAGATCCTCCGCCCGGCCGTGCAGCCCGATGAGTACGGCAGCGAGCCTGAGCTCGTCCGTCATCGACGACTCGGCCTCGTGGCGCACCAGACGGCGCAGCAGCGGGAGGTCCCCGTCCGCACGGTCGAACTGGGCGGCCCGCAGGGCGAGTCGGCGCCGTACGGGATCGTCCGCCATCGCCTGCCCGACCTCTTCGTCCCTCGCACGCAGCGCCGCGAGGTCGGCGCGGCCGGCCGCGAGGACGGTCTCCCACAGCGGCGGACGCGGGTGGCGGTCGAGGGGGTCGTACGCGCGGCCCTCTTCCGCGTTGAGCAGGACGAAGTCCGGCTCCGTACGCAGCAGCGCGGCATGCAGCAGACCGATGAGTTCCACCGGGGAGCGGGCGGGGAAGCCCAGGGCGGCGCGGAGTTCGGTGCGCTCTTCGTCGATGCCGTAGTCCGCGCGGATCTCGTCCTCCGTCTCCGTGACGGCGGCGCGCAGGGCCTCTTCCCCGTCCTGCGGCGACAGTCCGAGGTAGTTCTCCCAGCCGGGCAGGCCGGTCAGGATGTCCAGCGCCTCGTCGACGGTGGACCCGATGATCCCGGCTTCGCCCTCCGAGGACGCGTACAGGACGGAGCCGCCGGCGCACCGGAAGAACGTGCCCCCGGTGTCGTCCCCGGCGAGCACCTCGAGCTCCCCGCCCGAGGCGAGCCGCACCTCCTCGACATGGCCGTGCGCGGCACGGTCGAGGTCGAAGCCGAAGGGGAAGGCGGCGAGGGCGGCCAGGCGGCGGTCCCGGCGCAGCAGACGGAGCGCTTGATCGGTCACGGCGGCGACCGTAACAAAGGGGTCCGGCAGCCGGGGGCCGGCCCCAGAGCCGCGCACGCACCGCGGCGCGGGCGTATGACCTCCTCCGGTGCGGGTACTCGTCGGCGCGGTACCCCACTGTCAGGAGACAGGTATGCCTCTCACATTCCGCAAGAGTTTCCGGATCCTTCCGGGCGTCACACTGAACATCAACCGCCGCTCCTGGTCGATCACGACCGGCGGCCGGCACGGACCGCGCCGAACTCACAGCAGTACGGGCCGGCGCACCACCTCCATGGATCTGCCGGGACCTTTTGGCTGGCGGCGAACCGAGCATTCCGGACGAACCCGTCGCAACCGGCGCCACTGGATGGGCAGGTGACGACGCCCGGCCACCCGGACGGACGTGCTCCGTTTCCCCTCTATCTCACATCCGGTATACGGTCGCGCCATGGCAGACGACTACCTCGTACGCATCGGCAAGCTCATCCGTGACGCCCGGCAACACCGGGGCTGGACACAGTCGCAGCTCGCCGAGGCACTCGGTACCAGCCAGAGCGCCGTCAACCGCATCGAACGCGGCAACCAGAACATCAGCCTTGAGATGATCGCCCGAATCGGTGAAGCCCTCGACAGCGAGATCGTGTCGCTGGGCTACTCGGGGCCGATGCACCTCAGGGTCGTCGGCGGGCGCCGGCTGTCCGGCTCGATCGACGTCAAGACGAGCAAGAACGCATGCGTCGCGCTGCTCTGCGCCTCGCTGCTCAACAAGGGCCGCACCGTGCTGCGCAGAGTCGCACGGATCGAGGAGGTCTACCGCCTCCTCGAGGTCCTGAACTCCATCGGAGTCCGCGCCCGTTGGATCAACGACGGCAAGGACCTCGAGATCGTCCCGCCGGCCACGATCGACATGGACGCGATCGACTCGGCGGCGGCCATCCGCACCCGCTCGATCATCATGTTCCTCGGCCCGCTGCTGCACCGGATGGACCGCTTCAAGCTGCCGTACGCGGGCGGCTGCGACCTCGGTACGCGCACGATCGAGCCGCACATGATCGCGCTGCGCCGCTTCGGTCTGGACATCGCGGCGACCGACGGCATCTACCACGCGACGGTCGACCACTCGATCAAGCCGGACCGGCCGATCGTGCTGACCGAGCGCGGCGACACGGTGACCGAGAACGCGCTGCTCGCGGCCGCCCGCCACGACGGCACGACGGTCATCCGCAACGCCTCGTCCAACTACATGGTCCAGGACCTGTGCTTCTTCCTGGAGGCGCTCGGCGTCAAGGTCGAGGGCATCGGCACCACCACGCTCACGGTGCACGGTGTCGCGAACATCGACGTCGACGTGGACTACTCGCCCTCCGAGGACCCGGTCGAGGCGATGAGCCTGGTCGCCGCGGCCGTCGTGACCGAGTCCGAGCTCACCATCCGCCGCGTGCCGATCGAGTTCATGGAGATCGAGCTCGCGGTCCTCGAGGAGATGGGCCTCGACCACGACCGCTCGGCGGAGTACGCGGCGGACAACGGCCGTACGCGCCTGGTGGACCTGACCGTGCGGCCCTCGAAGCTCGAGGCGCCGATCGACAAGATCCACCCGATGCCGTTCCCGGGTCTGAACATCGACAACGTCCCGTTCTTCGCGGCGATCGCGGCGGCGGCCCAGGGCAAGACCCTGATCCACGACTGGGTCTACGACAACCGCGCGATCTACCTCACGGACCTCAACCGCCTCGGCGGCCGGCTCCAGCTCCTGGACCCGCACCGCGTCCTGGTCGAGGGCCCGACGCGCTGGCGCGCGGCCGAGATGATGTGCCCGCCCGCGCTGCGTCCGGCGGTCGTCGTGCTGCTCGCGATGATGGCGGCGGACGGCACGTCGGTCCTTCGCAACGTGTATGTGATCAACCGGGGTTATGAGGATCTCGCCGAGCGCCTCAACTCGGTGGGCGCTCAGATCGAGACCTTCCGGGACATCTAGCCGCTTCGGTCGCCTGAGTGTGTGAAGGCCCTCGCGTCGGGAGACCGGCCGAGGGCCTTCTCCATGTCGGCGAGGCGGCGCCGCATATGGCTGCGCATCCAGAGGAGCCCGCCGCCGAGGACGAGGGCGAAGCCGAGCATCAGCGCGGCACGGGTCCACACGCCGAGCGCGGCGGCCGCGACGGTGGCCAGGACGAGGAAGCCCAGGAACAGGAACAGCACCCATGGGGTGTGGTTCAGCTCGGCGCGCCTGCGGGCGACAAGGCGGCGCAGAAGGTCCTGCTGCCGCGGGTCCTCGGGCACCCGGCCCCGCCACAACTGCCGCTCCGCACGACGCAGTTCCTCGCTGCCCGCGCGCAGGTCCCGCAGGTACGAGCTGCGCCGCAGCTGGAACACCGCGGCGATCGCGGTGGTCAGCAGCAGGGTCCGGCTCAGCCACAGGGCCACCGGCTCGTCCGGATCGGCCCAGCGGAAGATCCCCGCGACCAGGACGAACGAGATCACGATCTGCCCGACCGTGCTCAGCTCGCCACGGCTCTTCAGTCCGTTCTTCTGCCCGTTCTTCAGTCCACTCTTCAGTCCACGCATGGTGGTCAGCTCCTTCCGGCGGCCATGGCCGGCTTCTCGAGCTGTGCGGTCAGCCGGCGGGCGTTGCGCCGCGTGCGCCAGGCCCCGTAGAGGAACCAGCCGCACAGAGCGAGCCCCAGGCCGCCCAGGAGCAGTCCGTGCCTCAAGTCTCCGGTCACCAACGCGAGGGTCGCGATACCGAACACCAGGCATGCGAACAGCGGGATGATCCATTTCAGGTGCCGCTGGCGGTGCAGGGTCTGTTCGATCAGCCGGGGCATCGCCTGCCGCTCGGGCTCCGACCGCGGCATCTCACCGCGCCACAGCAGGCGTTCGAGCCGTCGCAGATCGACCCGGTCGTCACCCAGCTGCCGCTGCCTGCGGCGCTGCAGCCAGATCATGAAGCCCACCGCGATGAAGGTGTACCAGGCAGTATTGAGCAGCCAGCCGAGAACCGGCCGGTCGGGGTTGAACACCCTGGTCACGCCGAGGGCGCACGCGAAGGTGGAGATCCCGAGCGCCCAGGGGTGCCGCGCAAGCCAGTCATCCGCCCTGCCGAGCATGGCGGATCACTCCTCTCGTAGTCGTCCGGTGTGCTGCAAGGCGTATCTCAGGACGTACGAGTACCCCGCGGCCCTGCGTACACGCAGTGACACAGTGGGTGCCCCGCCGCGTCCTAAGGGGTGAGCGAGCGGCGCTCAGGGGGAGGCAGCAAGTGGGCAGACATGAGGAACGGCAGGAGGAGTTCCGGGAGTTCGCGGCCACGCGCGGCGCCCGGCTCTTCCGTACCGCGCTGCTGTTGACCGGCGGCGACTGGCACGCGGCCGAGGATCTGGTGCAGACCGCGCTCGGCAAGGCGTACGCCTCGTGGGCCAAGGTGCGGCGGGCCGACAACCGGGACGCGTATGTGCGCTCCGTACTGGTGCGGACGCATCTGTCGCAGCGGCGCCTCAAGTCGAGCGGCGAACGGCCGGCGTCCGAGCTGCCCGAGGGCGCGTACGGCGACGGGGACCCGGCGCTGCGGGTGGCGCTCCTCCAGGCGCTGGCCCAACTGCCGCCCAGGGACCGTGCGGTGCTCGTCCTTCGCTACTGGGAGGACCGCAGCGTGGAGCAGACGGCGGCGGAGCTGGGGCTTCGCGCCGGAACCGTACGCAATCGCTCGATGTCGGCGCTGGCCAAGCTGCGCGACCTGCTGGACGGCGACCGTGAGTCGCTCACCACGATCTGACGAGGGGGCAAGAGAGATGGTTCAGCTGGATGAGCAGGACTTGACGCGGGTGATGGGCGAGGTGGTGGGCGGGGTGCGGCCGTCCACGCATGCGCTGGTGGAAGAGGGGGAGCGGCGGGGGCGGCGGATCAAGGCACGGCGACGAGCCGGGTACAGCACCGCGGCCTGTGTGCTCGCGGGCGTCGTGGCGGGGACGTCCTGGCTCGGGACGCAGCAGTCCACGCCTGGGGAGCAGATGCGGATTCTGCCGGGGATGTCGGCGGGAGGGCCGGGGAAGGTCACGATCCCGGACTTCTCCGGGGCGCCGACGGATACCGGCACACCGCCGGGCAAGGAGCGGGCGACCGCCCGGACACTGGCCCGGACGTTGCAGGAAGGCTTGATGCTGCCGCTGATCTGGGACGTTCAGGGCTACCAGGGTGAGGTCGCGCCTCGCAGTCATTACGAGGCCATCGCCGCGCTACGAGTCGGCGCTGGGGACACGCATTTCACCGTCGGCGTCACCCTCCATTCCCAATTTCACCTCACTCCTCACGTGGAGCGCTCCTACTCCTGTGATGCGCTCAAGGACCCGAACCAGACCGTCTTCGCGGGAGGAGGAAAGGTCACGACGTGCGGCGTGCGCAATCTCCCCGACGGCTCCGTGCTCAGGCTGTACGAGTTCCAGCAGGGCCACCAGGTGACCCCTCACGCCGATCTGCTGCGACGCGACGGGATGCGCATCAGTGCTGGCGTATCCATCGCATCGGGGCCGGAGTCGGGCGGCCGCGCGATCCCGGTCACCCTGCGGGAGGTGGAGCAGATCGTCACCAAGGACCGCTGGCAGGTCTACGTCGACCCCGAGGTCAACGAACGCGCCAAGTCCCTCAAGCCGTTCGAGGAACTTCACGGAATCGCGGACCTCATTGCCCGCAACGAGACCGACTAACCCACCGCCGCCACCCCGTCCAGCTCGACGAGGCACTGCTCATCCCAGAGCCGGACGGCGCCGATCACCGCCATCGCCGGGTAGTCGCGGCCCGCCAACCGGCGCCAGATGCGGCCGAGTTCGGCGGCGCGCTCCCGGTAGTCGGCCACATCCGTCGCGTACACCGTGACGCGGGCGAGGTCCTTCGGGGCCCCGCCCGCGGCCGCGAGCGCGGTCAGCAGGTTGGTCAGTGCCTGCTCGAACTGTTCCACCAGCGTCGTGCCGACGACCTTGCCGTCGACGTCCAAGGCCGTCTGGCCGGCCAGGAACACCAGGCGTGACCCGGTGACGGTGACTGCGTGCGAGAAGCCCGTCGGCGGCGACAGGGAGGCGGGGTTGATGCGTTCCAGGCTCATACGGGACCGGACTCCTCGGAGGATGCGGCGGACGGGGCAGACGGGGTGGGCGAGGCGGACGAGGCGGACGAGGCGGACGAGGCGGACGAGGCCAGGGACTTGTACAGCTCCTTGGCGATGATCTCGCGTTGGACCTCGCTCGCGCCCTCATAGATCCGCGGCGCGCGAACCTCGCGGTAGAGGTGTTCGAGGAGGTGGCCGCGCTGCAAGGCGCGGGCACCGTGCAGCTGGACCGCCGCGTCCACGACCTGCTGCGCCGTCTCCGTCGCGAGCAGCTTCGCCATCGCGGCGCGCCGCGGGACGTCCGGCTCTCCCCGGTCGTACGCGGCCGCCGCGGCGTAGACGAGCAGCCGCGCCGCCTCCGTGCGCGTGGCCAGCTCGGCCACCTGGTGGGAGACCGCCTGCAGATCCTTCAACACCCCGCCGAACGCCCGGCGTTGAGCCGTGTGCGCGAGGGTCGCGTCCAGCGCCGCCTGCGCCATCCCGAGCGCGAACGCGCCCACGCTCGGGCGGAAGAGATTGAGGGTGGTCATCGCGACCCGGAAGCCCTGGTCGACGGAGCCGAGAACATCCTCCGGACCCACCCTTACGCCATCGAAGGCCAGCGAGCCGATCGGGTGCGGCGAGAGCATCTCCAGGGGTGCGCCAGAGAGACCCGGCCGGTCGGCCGGCACCAGGAACGCGGTCACCCCGCGCGCTCCGGCCCCCGGTGCCGTACGTGCGAAAACCGTGTAGAAATCGGCGCCGGGCGCGTTGGAGATCCAGCATTTCGATCCGCTGAGCAGCCACCCGTCGCCCTCGGCGCGGGCCTCGAGAGAGAGCGCTCCCGCATCCGACCCCGCCCCCGGCTCACTGAGCGCGAAGGCCGCGACCGCGCGGCCCGCCGAGACCTCGGGGAGCCAGCGGGCGCGCTGGGCGTCGGTGCCGTGGGCATGGACCGGGTGGGCGCCGAGACCTTGCAGCGCGAGGGCCGTCTCCGCCTCCGTACAGCCGTACGCGAGCGACTCCCGCATCAGGCACAGCTCGAGGGAGCCGGAGGTGAACAGGCGGGAAAGCAGGCCGAGTTCACCGAGCGCGGCCACCAACGGGCGGTTCACCTCTCCCGGTTCGCCCGCTTCGGTGAGCGGGCGCAATCGCGTGGCGGCAAGCTCCCGCAGCTCGGCACACCACTGAAGTTCCTTCGGCCCCAGGGCGAATTCCGGCACCGTGGCGCTCCCTCCGACGGACGTATCGCGCAGTGTTGACTGTCGTCATCATCACGATACGCTCGTTACGCGACCCCACCACAGTGAAGGGGCAGCCAATATGGAGCCGACACCGCTCAGCACGTCCGCCCACGCCGACACCTTCGCGCGGGACCACCTGCCGCCCGCGGATCAGTGGCCGGAACTCACCTTCGACCTGCCCGAGCTGCACTATCCCGACCGCCTCAACTGCGGGGCCGAGCTGCTCGATGCGACCGTCGGGCGCTTCGGTGCCTCGCGGCCCGTGTTCCGCACCGGCTCCGGTGAGGTGTGGACGTACGGACAACTGCAGGGCCATGTCGACCGGATCGCGCACGTGCTCACCGCGGAGCTGGGTGTCGTGCCCGGAAACCGGGTGCTCCTTCGCGGGCCCACCGGCCCGTGGCTCGCGGCCTGCTGGCTGGCCGTGATGAAGGCGGGCGCCGTGGCCGTGACGGTCCTCGCCCAGCATCGCGCGCAGGAGCTGGCGACGATGTGCGAGATCGCCCAGGTCGGCCACGCGCTGTGCGACGCGCGCTTCCTCGAGGACCTCAAGGATGTGCCCGGTCTGCGGGTCACGCCCTTCGGCGGTGACACCCCCGACGATCTGTGCCGGCTCGCAGAGCAGCAGCCCGAGTGGTTCGCACCGGTCGAGACGGCCGCCGACGATGTCGCGCTGATCGCGTTCACCAGCGGGACGACCGGGCGGCCGAAGGGCTGTATCCACTTCCACCGCGATGTCCTCGCGATCGCCGACACCTTCTCGCGCCATGTCCTGAAGCCCGAGCCGGACGACGTGTTCGCAGGCAGTCCCCCGCTCGGCTTCACCTTCGGGCTCGGCGGTCTCGTGATCTTCCCGATGCGGGCCGGTGCGAGTGCGCTGCTGCTCGAACAGGCCGGCCCCAAGCAGCTGTTGCCCGCCATCGCCGAGCACGGGGTCTCCGTGGTGTTCACCGCGCCGACCGCGTATCGCGCGCTGCTCGACGGGATCGACAAGGGCGCGGACGTACGGACGCTGCGGCGCTGTGTGTCCGCCGGCGAGAATCTGCCGGCCGCGACCTGGCAGTCCTGGTACGAGCGGACCGGCCTGAAGATCATCAACGGGATCGGCGCGACCGAGCTGCTGCATATCTTCATCTCCGCCGCCGACGACGCCGTCCGCCCGGGCACCACCGGCACCCCCGTCCCCGGCTGGACCGGGCGCGTGGTCGACGGCGAGGGCAAACCGGTCCCCGACGGCGAGCCCGGGCTGCTCGCGGTGCGCGGTCCTGTCGGCTGCCGCTATCTGTCGGATCCGCGGCAGTCGGAGTACGTCCGCGACGGCTGGAACATCACCGGCGACACCTACGTCCGCGAGCCGGACGGCTACTTCCGTTACGTGGCCCGCGCGGACGACATGATCATCTCGGCCGGGTACAACATCGCGGGCCCGGAGGTCGAGGACGCCCTGCTCAGGCACCCCGACGTGCTGGAAGCCGCGGTCGTCGGACAGCCGGACGAGCTGCGCGGACAGATCGTCGCCGCGTATGTGGTGCTGCGGGACGGTGCACCGCGTACACCGCAGACGGCCGGGGCGCTGCGGGAGTTCGTGAAGGCCGAGCTGGTGCCGTACAAGTGCCCGCGCCTGATCGAATTCCCCGAGGCCCTGCCGCGGACGCCGACGGGGAAGCTGCAGCGCTTCAAGCTGCGCGTTCTAGAGTGATCACGTGGCAGAGCAGCAGACTCCGCGATCTTTGATCGTCACGTTCTACGGGGCCTACGGGCGCCGCCTCCAAGGACCCGTCCCGGTGGCCGAGTTGATCCGGCTGCTCGACGCGGTCGGGGTGGACGCACCGGCGGTGCGCTCCTCGGTGTCGCGTCTGAAGCGGCGCGGGCTGCTCGTGCCCGAGCGCACCGGGCAGGGCGCCGCGGGGTACGCGCTGTCCGGCGAGGCGCGGCGGCTGCTCGACGACGGGGACCGGCGGATCTACGCCGAGGGCCCGCCCTCCGTGCGCGACGGCTGGGTGCTCGCGGTGTTCTCGGTCCCTGAGGCCGAGCGCAGCAAGCGCCATGTGCTCCGCTCCCAGCTGGCGCGCCTCGGCTTCGGCACGGCGGCGCCCGGAGTGTGGATCGCGCCGGCCCGCCTGTACGAGGAGACCCGGCACACGCTGGAGCGGCTCCAACTCGACCGGTACGTCGACCTGTTCCGTGGGGAGCATCTGGGATTCGCGGCGACCGCGGAATCGGTGGCCCGCTGGTGGGATCTGGCCGCGCTCGCCAAACTGCACAGGGAATTCCTCGACCGCCATGAACCGGTGCTCGCCGCTTGGGAGTCCCGCACGGACACGCCCGCCGAAGAGGCGTACCGCGACTATCTGCTCACCCTCGACTCCTGGCGCCACCTCCCGTACGCCGACCCCGTCCTGCCCCCGGAACTGCTGCCACCCGAGTGGCCCGGCAGCAGATCGGCGGAGGTTTTCGGGCGGCTGCACCGGCGGCTGCGGGACGCCGGGGCGCGGTTCGCGGAGCTCCCGGACGCCTGAAAGCCTCTCTTCGCAGCGCCTACCCCAGCGTCAGCCGCGGCTTAGGCGCGTCCGTGCGGCCGGTCTGGGGGCGGCGGCTGCCCGCCTGGTACGGGAGCGGCCAGGCGATCCCGGGTCCGGAGTAGCCCTGCTCGGCCGCCGCGTGCAGCGTCCAGTGCGGGTCGTACAGATGCGGCCGCGCGAGGGCGCACAGATCGGTGCGGCCCGCCAGGATCAGCGAGTTGACGTCGTCCCACGAGGAGATCGCCCCCACCGCGATCACCGGGATCCCGGTCTCCTGCCGGATCCGGTCGGCGTACGGGGTCTGGTACGAGCGCCCGTACGCGGGCCGCTCCTCGTCCACCACCTGCCCGGTCGACACATCGACGGCGTCCGCGCCATGCGCCGCGAACGCCCGGGCGATCTCCACCGCGTCGTCCCCGTCGTTGCCGCCCTCGGCCCAGTCGGTCGCGGAGATCCGTACTGTCAGGGGCCGTTCGGCCGGCCAGATGGCCCGTACCGCGTCGAAGACCTCGAGCGGATAGCGCAGCCGGTCGGCGAGCGGACCTCCGTACTCATCGGTGCGCAGGTTGGTCAGCGGGGACAGGAAGCTCGACAGCAAGTAGCCGTGCGCGCAATGCAGTTCGAGCAGATCGAAGCCGCAGCGCTCGGCCCGCCAGGCGGCGGCCGCGAACTGCTCGCGGATCTCGGTGAGCCCGTCCCGGGTGAGCTCCTGCGGGGTCTGGCTGCCTTGCTTGTACGGGAGCGGCGAGGGCGCGGCCAGGGGCCAGTTGCCGTCGTCGAGGGGTTCGTCGATGCCCTCCCACATCAGCTTGGTGGAGCCCTTGCGGCCGGAGTGGCCGAGCTGCAGACCGATCGCGGTGCCGGGCGCCTGCTGATGGACGAAGGCGGTGATACGGCTCCACGCGTCGGCCTGCTGCGGGTTCCACAGGCCCGCACAGCCGGGCGTGATCCGGCCTTCGGGGCTGACGCACACCATCTCGGTCATCACCAGGCCGGCCCCGCCGAGCGCGCGGGCGCCGAGGTGCACCAGGTGGAAGTCGCCGGGGACGCCGTCGACGGCCGAGTACATGTCCATCGGCGAGACGACCACGCGGTTGCGCAGCTCCAGGCCGCCGATCCGCAGTGGTGTGAACATGGGCGGGGTCCCGGGCGGGCAGCCGAACTCGCGCTCCACGTCCGCGGTGAACTCAGGGTCCCTGAGCCGCAGATTGTCATGGGTCACGCGGCGGCTGCGGGTGAGCAGATTGAACGCGAACTGCCGCGGCGGCTGGTCCGCATAGCGCCCGAGCTCCTCGAACCATTCGAGGCTCGCGCGGGCCGCCCGCTGCGTGGAGGTCACGACGGGGCGCCGCTCCTCCTCGTACGCCTGGAGGGCCCGCTCGATCGTGGGCTGTTCCTCGATGCAGGCGGCGAGGGCGAGGGCGTCCTCGACGGCGAGTTTGGTGCCGGAGCCGATGGAGAAGTGCGCGGTGTGGGCGGCGTCGCCGAGAAGCACCGTACGACCGTGGGACCAGCGGTCGTTGACGACGGTGCGGAAGCGGATCCAGCTGGAGTTGTTGGACCGCAGCGGGCGGCCGTCGAGCGCGTCGGCGAAGAGCTTGGCGCAGCGGTCCACCGACTCGCGCTCGCCGAGCCCGTCGAAGCCGGCCGCCTGCCAGACCTCTTCGCGCATCTCGACGATCACGGTGGATTCGCTGTCGTTGTACGGATAGCCGTGCAGCTGCATCACGCCGTGCCCGGTCTCGGCGATCTCGAAGCGGAACGCGTCGAAGGCGAAGTCCGCGGCCAGCCAGATATAGCGGCAGCGGTGCTCCTCGATCCGTGGGCCGAAGACGTCGGCGTGGGCCTCACGGGTCAGGCTGTTCACCCCGTCGGCGGCGATCACCAGGTCGTACGAGGCGGCCAGTGCGGCCGCGGGTGGCGCCTGGGTGCGGAAGCGGAGCTCGACGCCGAGGTCCCGGCAGCGCTCGTGCAGGATCTGTAGCAGCCGCTTGCGCCCGAGCGCGGCGAAGCCGTGGCCGCCCGAAGTGGAGCGGTGGCCGCGGTGCACGATGTCGATGTCGTCCCAGCGCACGAACTCGCGCTGCATCGCCGCGTAGACCACCGGGTCGGCGTGCTCGATCCCGCCGAGGGTCTCGTCGGACAGGACGACGCCGAAGCCGAAGGTGTCGTCGGGTGCGTTGCGCTCCCAGACGGTGATCTCGCGGGCCGGGTCGAGTCGCTTGAGCAGCGCGGCGGCGTAGAGACCGCCGGGCCCGCCGCCGATGACGGCGACGCGCAGGGGCCCGGTCGGCGCGCCCACTGCGGTCACTTCCCCTGCCACTTCGGCGGGCGCTTCGCGGTGAAGGCGGCATGGAACTCCGCGTAGTCCTCCCCGTTCATCAGCAGCGCCTGGGTCGCGGCGTCCATCTCGACGGCGGCGGCGAGCGGCATGTCGAGCTCGGCCGTGAGCAGGGCCTTCGTCTGCGCGTACGCGAGGGCGGGACCCTCGGCGAGCCGGTGCGCCAGGGCCTGCGCGGCCTCGTCGGAGCGGCCCTCGTCGGTCAGCTCGCTGATCAGCCCGATCCGTTCGGCCTCGGGCGCCCGCACCGTGTCGCCCAGCATGAGCAGCCGGGTCGCATGCCCGAGCCCGACGATCCGGGGCAGCAGATAGGCCGCGCCCATGTCGCCGCCGGAAAGGCCGACCTTGGTGAACAGGAACGCGAACCGCGCCGAAGGGTCGGCGAGCCGGAAGTCCGCGGCGAGCGCGAGCACGGCTCCGGCGCCCGCGGCCACGCCGTGCAGCGCGGCGATCACGGGGAAGGGGCACTCGCGGATCGCGCGCACGACCTGGCCGGTCATCCGGTTGAAGTCGAGCAGCTGTGAGGTGTCCATCCCGAGCGTGGCACCGATGATCTCGTCGACATCGCCACCGGAGCAGAAACCCCGGCCCTCACCGGCCAGGACCAGCGCGCGGACGGTTTTCTCGCGGGCCAGCTCGGCGAGCAGATCCCGCAGATCGGCGTACGCGCCGAAAGTCAGCGCATTGAGTTTCTCGGGCCGGGCGAGCGTCACCGTGGCCACGGAGCTCTCATCGACGCTCACCCTCAGGTGGCGCCACTCGGAGGTGCGGGACGCGGAACCGGTGAACGGACTCATACCGAGGCCTCCTGCGGGCGGCGTATGCGGCCCTTCGAAGCTATCACTCGGATATGACTGCCGTCACGAGTCCGCGATAAGGCGGCCACCGATTCCCTCCCACTCGCCCCAAAGGTCCCGATTTATGTGGCGTACGTCCCACTTCACCCCGGCCCGGTGGCTCTACTGGCAACGGGGTTACGCTTCCTATGGTTGAAAGCAGGACAGCCTGCCTCTGAACGGACCCGCCTTGCACGAACTCCCCACCTCCTGGCGCATCGCGCTGCCGCACTCCGTCGCGGCCGTGCCCGTGGCCCGCGCCCTGGTCCGTACGGCGCTGCAGGACATCGACGCCGACCAGGCCGCGGACTGCGACACCGCGGAGCTGCTCACCGCGGAACTGGTCGCGAACGCCGTCGAGCACACCTCCGGCGACGCCCCCATCGAGCTGGTGGTCGAACTGCTGCCGACCGGCTGTCAGGTCGAGGTGCACGATCCCTCGCCCGCACCGCCCGGCGATCTGACCCGCCCGAAGCCCGACGAACACCCGGACCCGTGGCAGGAACACGGCCGCGGACTGCTGCTGATCCGCACCCTGAGCCAGGCATGCGGACACCGCCTCACCGATTCCGGCAAGGCGGTGTGGTTCACGCTTCCGGCACGCCCGGCGCTCTGACCCCGGAGCCGCTCGAAAGACAGGCTCTCAGCTCAGGGTCGCGACCATGACGGCCTTGATGGTGTGCAGCCGGTTCTCGGCCTCGTCGAAGACCACCGAGTGCGCCGACTCGAAGACCTCGTCGGTGACTTCGAGCGAGTCGAGCCCGTACTGCTCGTGGATCTCCTGCCCGACCTTGGTACCGAGGTCGTGGAACGCGGGCAGACAGTGCAGGAACTTCACGTCCGGATTGCCGCTCGCGCGCAGCACGTCCATCGTCACGGCGTACGGCGTCAGGGCGGTGATCCGCTCGGCCCAGACCTCCTTGGGCTCCCCCATCGAGACCCAGACGTCGGTGACGACGAAGTCCGCGCCGCGCACGCCCTCCTCGACGCCCTCGGTGAAGGTGATCCGCGCACCGCTCTTCCCGGCCAGCTCGCGGGCCTGCGCCACGATCTCGTCGGCCGGCCAGTAGGCGCGGGGCGCGACGATCCGTACGTCCATGCCGAGCAGCGCGCCGGTCACCAGATACGAGTTGCCCATATTGAAGCGGGCGTCGCCGAGATAGGCGAACGAGACGTCCGTGAGCGGCTTGGTGCTGTGCTCGGTCATGGTGAGCACATCGGCGAGCATCTGGGTGGGGTGCCAGTCGTCGGTCAGCCCGTTCCAGACCGGCACTCCGGCGTACGCGGCGAGCTCCTCGACCCCGGCCTGGCTGTCACCGCGGAACTCGATCCCGTCGAACATCCGGCCGAGCACGCGAGCGGTGTCCTTCACCGACTCCTTGTGACCTATCTGGGATCCGGACGGGTCGAGGTAGGTGGTGGAGGCGCCTTGGTCGGCGGCCGCGACCTCGAACGCGCAGCGCGTACGGGTCGAGGTCTTCTCGAAGACCAGCGCGATGTTCTTCCCGGTGAGCCGCTTGGTCTCCGTACCGGCCTTCTTGGCCGCCTTGAGCTCGGCGGCCAGCTCGACCAGGCCGAGGAATTCCTCGGCGGTGAAGTCGAGCTCCTTGACGAAGGAACGCCCGGTCAAGTGGGTGGCCATGCGCATGCTCCAGGACTGTCGGGGACGGGACCGCTGACTCGCTTGCCTGACTGCAAGTCTATACGAGGGTCAGTAAATGTATACCGAGCAGCGGAGTGCCTCCCCTCACCCCACGGCATCCCGCTCCACCGGGCAACTCATACACCGCGGCCCGCCACGCCCACGCCCCAGCTCGCTGCCCCGGATCTCGATGACCTCGATGCCTTCCTTGCGCAGATACGTGTTGGTGGTGGCGTTGCGCTCGTACGCGATCACGACGCCGGGCTCGACGGCGAGCACGTTGCAGCCGTCGTCCCACTGCTCCCGCTCGGCGGAGTGCACGTCCTGGACCGCGGTCAGGACGCGGATCGAGCCGAGTCCGAGGGCCGCCGCGATGGCCCGGTGCATATGCTCGGGCGGATGGTCGGTGACCTTCAACTCCCGCTCGCCGACGCCCGGTTCGATGGTGTACGAGGGGAGCATGCCGAGTCCCGCGTACTGGGTGAAGGTGTCTCCGTCGACCATCGTCATCACGGTGTCGAGGTGCATGAACGCCCGTCGCTTGGGCATGTCGAGCGCCACGATGCTGCGGGCGGATCCGGCCGCGAAGAGCTTGTGCGCCAGCATCTCCACGGCCTGCGGGGTGGTCCGTTCGCTCATCCCGATGAGCACGGCCCCGTTGCCGATGACCAGGACGTCGCCGCCCTCGATGGTCGACGGGTAGTCGGACTGGCCCTCGGACCAGTGGTGGAACGTTCCGGCCCCGGATCCCGTGAACAGCGGATGGTGCCGGTAGATCGCCTCGAAGTGCACGGTCTCGCGCTGCCGGGCGGGCCAGCGCATCGCGTTGATCGACACCCCGTCATAGATCCAGGCGGAGGTGTCGCGGGTGAAGAGGTGGTTGGGCAGCGGCCCGAGCAGGAAGTCGTCGAGCTCCATGGTGTGGAAGCGCACGGAGGTGGGCTCGGGGTGCCGCTCCAGGTACTCGCGCTTGGTCATCCCGCCGACAAGCGCGGACACCAGATCCGTCGCGGACATCGTCTGGAAGGCCGCCCGCAGGGTCGGGGTGGCCAGGGGGCCGTAGGCCTTCTCGTCGAAGACCCGGTCGAGGACGAGGTCGCGTGCGGCGGGGAGGTTCAGCGTCTCCTGGAGCAGGTCGCCGAAGAGGTGCACCTCGACGCCGCGGTCGCGCAGCACGTCGGCGAATCCGTCGTGCTCCTGGCGGGCCCGGCGGACCCACAGGACGTCGTCGAAGAGGAGGGTGTCCTTGTTGCTGGGCGTGAGGCGCTTCAGCTCCAGGTCGGGCCGGTGCAGGATGACGCGGCGCAGCCGGCCGGTTTCGGAGTCGACGTGGAATCCCATGACGGCATCCTTACCCACTTCAGGGCTG
>NZ_JAAKZW010000101.1 GCF_011044995.1 Streptomyces mesophilus
CCTCCACCACCTCCCCAACCGAAGCCGCACCCGACACCGAGGCCAACGCCGCCGCGACCGCACGAGCCGACCGCAGGTCCAGAGCAACCGACGTGCCCCGCACCCGGTGCCGCACCTCATGCGCGGCCAGGGTCAGAAGCTGGGGCAACAGATCCGCACACCGCCGCACCACCCACCCCGTCCCCGCCGTGGCCAGCCACCAGGCACTGGCCGACCGCGTGGGCGCCGCCTGCCCGGGCGCGAGGGACGGTGGCGGACCCACCTCGTGCCCCAGAGCCGAGAGCCGCGCGTGAAAACGGGCGGCCAGCGTCCGGTGACCGAGCTCACCGGGATGCAACCGATCCGCACTCCACATCGCCCGATCGGCCACCCACGCATCATCCGCCGCATGCAGATGCACCGCCCCGTATCGCTCCGACAGCGCGTGCACCACCGTGTTCACCGCCCGCTGCCGCCGCGCGAGCGGCCGGGCGAGCGCGCCCGGCAACCCGAGCATGGCACCGGGGTCGGGCAGACAAGCGGTCAGGAGCACCGCACCCCGCGCGGTGAACTCCCCGTAGACGGCGTCGAGTCGGGCCGCCACCGCATGGATGTCGAAGGTGCACCGCAGCGTGTCGTTGACGCCCACGACCACCGACACCACATCGGGCGCGAAGGCCAGCGCACCCGGCGCCTGACGCTCAAGGACGTCACGCGTCTGGGCCCCGCTGACCGCGAAGTTACGGAATTCCACGGGCTGTTCCGCCGAAGCGAGCGTCCGCGCCAGCAGCGCGGCCCACCCCCGCCACGTATCCCCGACGGGATCCCCCACGCCTTCGGTGAGCGAGTCCCCGAGCGCCGCGAAACGCAAGGCCCGGCTCACGACCGCACCTCCCGCACGGGGACCCCGGCAGGAGCCGACGCATCATGTGCCGCCAGAAAGGCGGCCACCGCCCGGTCCCACCCGAAGCACTCGGCCCGCGCACGAGCCGCACCGCGCCGCAGCCACTCGGGCCGGGCGAGCACCAGCTGGACGGCGTCCGCGAACGACTCCCCGTCGTCGAAGGCCACAGCCCCCGCCGACCCCAGTACCTCCGGCAGCGCGGACGAAGCACTCGCCACCACCGGCGTCCCGCACGCCAGCGCTTCCAGCGCGGCCAGCCCGAAGGTCTCGGCAGGACCGGGGGCCAGACACACATCGGCCGCGGCTTGCAGCGCGGCCAGTCGCCCCCGGTCCGCGACATGCCCGAGAAACGTCACCGGCAGCGCCCGCGCCCGCCGTTCGAGGCGCGCCCGCAGCGGCCCGTCCCCGGCCACGACCAGCCGTGCGCGCAGACCGCGCTCGCGCAGCACCCGTACCGCGTCGATCGCCGTCCCGGGCCGCTTCTCCACCGAGAGCCGCGAGCACAGCGCGAGGAGCACCTCGCTCTCGCCCGCGTACCGCGCCCGCAGCGCCGGGTCCCGCAGCCCGGGCCGGCAGCGGTCCAGATCCACACCGAGCGGCGCCCGGACGACATTGCGCGCCCTGATCCGTACGAACTCGCGCTCGGCCCACTCGGTGGTGCACACCACCCGCGAATAGGCGTGCGCACTGCGGCGGTTGAGACGGTCCGCGGCCCGTCGGGCGGCGGGCTCGGGCAGCCCCCAGGTGCGCAGCACCCCGTCCGCGGTCTCGTGCGAGACCATCACCGCGGGGACGCGGGCGCGCCGTGCCCACTCGCCGGTCCAGCGCAAAGTGGTGCGGTCACACACCTCAAGCCGGTCGGGCGCAAGTTGCTCCAGAAGTCCGGTCAGGCCGCGCCGGTCGGTCAGGACGCGATAGCCGCCGGTTCCGGGCAGCAGCGGACCGGGCAAGGTGATCACCCGCCCCTGCCGGGTCATCCGGTCCGAGGCGCTCCCTCCGGGCACGATGAGGACGGGCTCATGTCCCGCGGCCAGATACCCGGCACCCAACTCCCGTAGCGCGGTACGCAGTCCACCCGATGCAGGCGCCACGAAGTTCGCCATACGTACGATCCGCAGGCCGGCTGTCGCGCTCATGCGGCCACCGCCGTTCGCGCCCGCAGCACCTCGGCATAGTGGCCGAGCAGCTGATCGCCGACCGCCTCCCAGGTGCGCTCGCGGACCATGTCCCGCCCGTTCCGCCCGTACGCGGCCCTCCGTACGGGATCCGCCGCAAGGGACCACACCGCGTCCCGGAACGCGGCCGCGTCGCCCGGCGGCACCAGCAGCCCGGTGCGCCCGTGCGCCACCAGGTCGAGCGGGCCGCCCGCCGCGGGGGCGATCACCGGCACACCGCTGGCCATGGCCTCCTGCACGGTCTGGCAGAAGGTCTCGAACGGCCCGGTGTGCACGAAGAGGTCCAACGAGGCGAAGATCCGGGCGAGTTCACCGCCCGTACGCCTGCCGAGGAAGTGCGCGCCCGGCAGCATGTCGCGCAGCCTGTGCTCGCTGGGCCCGTCGCCGGTGACGAGGACGCTCACGCCGTCCATCCGGCAGACGCCGGCGAGCAGTTCGACCCGCTTCTCCGGCGCGAGGCGCCCCACGTATCCGACGAGCAGCTCGCCGTTCGGCGCGTACCTGCGGCGCACCTCCTCGTCCCGCAGCGCCGGGTCGAACCGTGCGGTGTCCACGCCGCGCGGCCACAGGGCGACTCTCGGCACCCCCTGTGCGACCAGGTCCCGCATCGCCGCACCGGACGGCGCGAGGGTCCGGTCGGCCGCCTTGTGCACGGCCCGGATCCGCCGCCACACGGCGGCTTCGCCCGCGCCCACGTACGTACGGGCGTAGCCGGCCAGATCGGTCTGGTAGACGGCGACGGCGGGAAGGCCGAGCCGGGACGCGGCCGCCATCCCCCGCACGCCGAGCACGAACGGGCTGGCCAGATGGACCAGTTCGGCCCGGTGGGAAGTCAGCGCCGCGGCGATACGCCTGCTCGGCAGGGCCACTCTGACCTGCGGGTAGCCGGGCAGCGGCAGGGAGGGCACACGCACCACGGGGCAGGGCGCGTCGATTTCGGGGGCGGGCGGTCCGTGAGCGGCGGCGGGTGCGACGACCACAGGTTCATGTCCGCGCCGTACAAGATGGAGCGCGGTCTGCAGGGCGCAGTGCGCCACGCCGTTGACGTCGGGGGGAAAGGATTCGGTGACGATGACGACACGCATACCCGTGTTGTCGTCGCCCGCGGCGTGGCCGCGTCAACGTGGATCTTTCCGGCGGGGGAACGTCCCGTAAGCGTTCCCCGCCGACTGACAGACCCTAGGCGTCGGGCCCGATCCGGCTGCGGACCACGGTCTCCATCTCGGTCTCCTCCGCCGGATCGGCGGCGAGCCGGCGCAGCTGCTCCACGACACGGCTGTCGGCGGTCTCGGCCCGCCGCGCGGCGAGCTCCCGCGTGGTCTCCTCGCAGTCCCACAGGCACTCCACCGCGAAGCCCGCGGCGAAGGAGGGATCGGTGGCGGCGAGCGCATTGGCGGCGCGCCCCCGCAGATGGGACGAGGCGGTCTCGCGATAGATATGGCGCAGCACCGGCGCGGCACACGCGATGCCGAGCCGTCCGGTGCCGTCCACCAGGGTCCACAAGGTCAGTGCGTCGGCCCCTTCGGACCGCACCGCTTCACGCAGAGCGCCGAGCACCAGCGCGGCGTCCTGGGCACCGCCCCTGCAGGCGAGCACCCGCCCGGCCGCGGCCCCGAGCGCATCGGGCCGCTCGGCCCAACGGCGGGCGCGCTCAAGGGCGTTGTCGTCGGTCATCCGCTCGAACGCGTCGACGGCGGCCTCGATCACGGTCCCCGAACCGTCGATCAGCGCGGCCTCGACCAGATCGAGTACGACGGGATCCTGCGCGTCGGCGAGGTAGCGCAACGCGGTGCTGCGCGCCCCGTCGGACCCTGATCGCGCCGCGGAAATGATCTCCGGCAGATCCTCGGGCCCGGCCACGGCGGTCAGGCACCGGGCGGCGGGCACATGACGTCCGGCGCCCCGCCCCATGGCCTCCTCGGCCCAGGCGAACACGGCGGCGACGCTCCAGCCGGGGCGTGGTCCGGCCGGCCTCATCTGCCGTTGCCACTGGTCGAAGGAACCGCGTTCACCGGCGGCGCGCACGCGGGCCCCGATGGACTCGCGCGGATCCTCGGCCCACAGCCGCCAGGGCCTCGGCTCGAAGGCGTCGCGCACGGCGGCCGACAGCTCGGTGTCCCCTTCCGCGGTCCGCGGGAAGCGGGCGAGCACGGGTTCGGCCAGGGCGCGCAGGCCCGAGTCGTCGTCGCGCAGGGCCAGTTCGTCCAGCGCCCAGGCCCAGTTGGAGCCCTCGGCGGCGTAGCGGCGCAGCAGCATCAGCGCGTCGTCACGCCCGTACGAGGCGAGATGGCCGAGCACGGAGAGGGCGAGACCGGTACGGGTCTCGTCGGAGTCGAGCACGTCCTCGGCGCAGAACAGGTGGAGCGCGATCTGCTCGAGCGACCCGTTCAGATCGAGGTAGAGCCGCGCGTAGTAAAGCGAGCGGTTCTCGACCTGCCAGTCGTGGCGGGGGTCGCTCAGCACGCAGTGGTTCAGGGCCGCGAGCGCTTCCTCGCGGGGGGCTGTGAGCGCGTGCAGCGTGCCGTCGCCGCGGCCTCGCTGGAGGAGGCCGAGCAGCGTGCCGCTGGGCGCTATGACCGTGTCGAACATGGAAGGAGCCTCACATCAAGCTGTCGACGCAACAGGGGGTGTCCGTGCACTACCTGCCCGCGCAACAACACGTGCGGCTGCCCGTCGTCATCTGCTTGCTGAAAGCCATCTTCCTCTGCCTCTCGGTCGGCGGCCCGGGGATGGGCCGGTCACGGTCCGCGTGCTGAGGCATCTGCCCAGCAATCGTGTCCGTGCATCACGACGTCATGATGGCCCAGCCCATCGGCTGGGTCGACCAGATTTCCGCTGACCCCCCGCATACCCCCGTGCGGCCCGGTATTACCCGGCGCCGAACAACTTGAGCAGGTCGGCCTTGCCGAACATCCGCGCCGTGTCCACCGCCGACGGCGTCCCCGCGGCCGGATCGGCGCCTCCCTCGAGCAGCACCTTGATCACGTCGTCCTCGCCCTTGAACACGGCACCCGCCAGCGGCGTCTGCCCCCGGTCGTTCGCCCGGTCCGCGTCCGCGCCACGCTCGAGCAGGGCGCGCACCGCGGCGGCATGCCCGTGATAGGCGGCGAGCATGACCAGGGAATCGCCGCGGTCGTTGGTGAGATTCACCGGCACACCGGCGTCCACATAGGCGGCAAGGGTCTCGGTCTCGCCCTGGCGCGCCAGATCGAAGATCTTCGTGGCGAGCTCCACGACCTCCGGATCGGGTGCTTCCGTCATCGGCCAGACCTTTCGCTGAGTGATCGGTGGGGAGAAAACCCCTGCGTACGCCCACGTCGGCCGTACGAGTGAATCGACAGCGTACTGCCCGTCACGGCACATGAGCGCCTCTGCCCGAGGCAAAGATCACCTCGGGTCTCCTTGCGGCCCGACACCCGCCCGGCCGGCTCAGCGGCATGCACCCATACGAGCGAAATTAGCGGAATTTCACCCGGTTGCACCTTTTGTCGTATGGATACATGCTGTGAGCCTGGAAGAACTCATGGTGACTGTCCCCTCTACCAGGAGAACTCTCATGATCCTGTCCATCTCGGGTGTCGTGCTGCTCGGCGTCATCGTCTTCCTTTTCTTCCGCAAGGACGGCCTCAAGGCTTCCCACGCGCTGGTCTGCGCGCTCTTCGGCTTCTATCTCGCGGGCACCGCCATCGCCCCGAGCATCAAGGCCGGCGGAGCGAGCCTGGCCAGCCTGCTGGGCGGCATCAAGTTCTGACGGCGCCTCGCGCGCTCAACCAACGGATCACAACTTCAGGAGTACGACGTGGCCAGGCGACCACTCCCGCGCATTCTGACCACCGGTTCCGCGTCCCTCACGCGGAGCAGGGAACTGGCCAGAACGGCAGCCGACAGCGCCACGGACGTGCTCCATCCGTTGATCACCATCACTCGGGGACTGCGCCGCCTCGCTTCCGCAGGGCGGCGCAAATGGACCGAGACCCCCAAGGACCGCCGCGGACCCGTCCTGTTCCTGGTGGCGTCCTGTCTCCTCGTCGTGGTCCTCGTCCCGTACGGACCGCTGCTCGCGCTGATCTCGCTGATGGCCGCGGCCGCATGGACCGGCCGCGACCGCACCCCGGTGCAGACCGGCCCCGACGAGAACCAGCTCCAGCGCCTGCACACGCTCTACGAGGCGCTGGTCCCGTATTTCTCGGTCCCCGAGGACCCGAGTCCGCTCTACTCGCACGGCGGCGAGTGGGACAAGGCGTTCACGGCCCATGAGTTCGACGAGAACGGGCGCATCAGCCGGCTCGTCCTGCGCTACCCCGCGTACTTCACCGATGGCGAGGCCTCGTCCCGGGCCCGTATCGAGCAGGTACTGCACGCGAAGTCGGGCCGCGGCCGCGAATACCACTTCGAGTGGGACGAAGAGGGCAACGAGCTCACCGTCCATGTGCTGCCGCCGCTGCCCACGGACATCGCCGCCCAGCGCTTCGTGACCACCCCCAGCGAGACGGTCCTCGGCTTCACCGACGAGACCGCCGTCCAGCGCACCCTCCCCGTCCTCGACGGCGGCGAGCAGCGTGACGTACCTCCGGTGGTCTGGCGCACCGGGCCCCGCTCGACCGAACCGCATCTGCTGATCGTCGGCCAGCCCGGCAGCGGCACCACGACCCTGATGCGCTCCCTCGCGCTGCAAGCTCTCCAGTACGGCGACGTCCTCATCGTCGAGGGCAGCGGCACCGGCGAGTACGCCTGTCTCACCGGACGCCGCGGCGTCCTCGGCGTCGAGTGCGGGCTCGCGGGCGCGGCGGCCTGCCTGGAGTGGGCCGCCCATGAGACGGAGCGCCGGCTGATCGCCGCGAACCGCGCCCGCCAGGCCGGCCACCCGGCGCCCGACGACACCCGCCGCCCGCTCTGGATCCTGCTCGACCGCCCCAGCGTCCTCGGACACCTGGCCGCGGCGGACGGCCGCGACGATCCGCAGGGGCTGCTCCAGGTCCCGCTGCGGCACGGTCGCGCGGCCAACGTCACGGTGGTCGTGGCCGACCAGTTCGACACGATGGACGCCCTCAGCGACCCCGTACGCCAGCACACCCGCGCCCGCGTGGTGCTCGGCGCGGCGCCGGCCGAGCAGATCGAAGCGGTGCTCGGCACCTCCCCGCACACCACGCCCACCCCGGACGTACCGGCGGGGCGCGGCTACGCCCGGATGGGCACGGGCCCGGTGCACCGCCTCCAGGTCCCGGCCACCCCGGACCCGTACGACGACGCGACCAGCGACACCCAGCGGCGCGCGGTGCTCGAGCTGCTGCCGGAGCGCGTCGCCACGGAGGACGACACGCTCAGCCCGTCCAACGCCTGACGGCGGCCTGATCCGAAAGTCTCGCTTCAGGCCACGAACGTGTGCGGCTGCTGCGCGCTGCCCCCGGCTCCGCCCTCGACGAGCCGGGCCGCGGCGGCCAGCCGCACGGCGGCCTCGTCCGCCAGCGCACCGCCCACGGTGAACGGCAGCCGTACGAAGCCCTCGAAGGCCCCGTCCACACCGAACCGCGGCCCCGACGGCACCCGCACACCGACCCGCTCCCCGACCTCGGCCAGGCGCGAGCCCGACAGGCCGCCGGCGCGCACCCAGAGCGTCAGACCGCCCTTCGGCACCTCGAACTCCCAGTCCGGCAGCTCCCGCCGCACCGCGGCCACGAGGGCGTCCCGGTTCTCCAGCGCCTGGGTGCGCCGCAGCGCGACGGCCTGCTCCCAGCCCCCGGTGCTCATGAGCCAGTTGACGGCCAGCTGCTCCACCACCGGCGTACCGAGATCGGCGTACGCGCGGGCCGCCACCAGACTGCGGATGACGTCGGGGGCCGCGCGCACCCAGCCGATCCGCATCCCGGCCCAGAACGCCTTGCTCGCCGACCCGACCGTGATCACGGATGAGCCCGCCGGATCGAAGGAACACACCGGGCGCGGCATCTCGAACCCGGGCTCGAGCCACAGCTCGCTCATCGTCTCGTCGACGACGAGCACGGTCCCCGCGGAACGTGCGGCGTCGACCAGGGCGCGCCGCTGATCGTCGTCCGGCAGCGCGCCCGTCGGATTGTGGAAGTCGGCCACCACATACGCGAGCCGGGGCGCCGACTCCCGCAGCACCTGGCGCCAGCGCTCCACGTCCCAGCCACTGAGCCCCTCCGCCATGGCGATCGGCACCAGACGCGCGCCGGCCTCGCGCATCAGCTGGAGGATGTTCGCGTACGAGGGCGACTCGACCGCGATCCGCTCCCCCCGGCCGGCGAAGAGATGGCAGATGGCGTCGATCGCGCCCATGGCGCCGGTGGTGACCATGATCTGCTCGGGCATGGTCGGGATGCCGCGCTCGGTGTACCGGTCCGCGATCATCTGCCGCAGCGCCGGCAGGCCGGCCGGGTAGTCGCCGTGCGTATGCGCGTACGGCGGAAGCTCCTCCAGCGCACCCTGCACCCCGCGCGTCAGCCACGGCTCGGGCGCGGGCAGGGCGGCGCAGCCGAGGTCGATCATCGAGCCGAGCGCCTCGGGCGGCAGGGGTTCGAGACCCCGTGCGGGGAGCGGGTTGCCGGCCGGTACGGCGGTCCAACTCCCCGCTCCCCTGCGGGACTCGAGGAACCCTTCGCTGCGCAGCGCCTCGTACGCGGCGGCCACGGTCGTACGGCTGACATTGAGCGACTGGGCCAGTTCCCGCTCGGCGGGCAGCCGCGCGGCGACCGGCACCCGCCCTTCCAGGACGAGGGTCCGCACGCCGTCCGCGAGTGCGCGATAGGCGGGCGGTCGGCGGGTGCCGGGGCCGGCCGGGCGCGCCTGCTGCGAGGTGATGAGGCGGGCGAGCTGCGTGGAGCCCACCGCCGAAGTCCACTGCGCCATAAAACCCAGTCCACCTTCCCCGAATTGGCCCTATCGGCCTTCTCTTGGCAAGCCACAGAGTGTCATGTGTCAGCCTGTTAAGGCCACAGCCCCTCGGGGTGCAGGCCACTAGAAGGCCAGTAGCCACACGGACACCGAGGGGGACACCTTGCAGCGCGGCACCCATCTGACCCGTCGCCTTGTTCAGCTCTACGCGGGTCTCACCCTGTACGGCGCGAGCTCGGCGCTTCTGCTGCGCTCCGGCCTGGGCCTGGAACCGTGGAACGTGCTGCACCAGGGCCTCGCCGAGAAGAGCGGTCTGACCATCGGCGTCGTATCGATCATCGTCGGCGCTCTGGTGCTGCTGCTGTGGATCCCGCTGAAGCAGCGGCCGGGGCTCGGCACGGTGTCCAACGTCTTCGTGGTCGGACTCGCCATGGACGGCACGCTCGCTCTCGTACCGGACGCCGAGGGGTGGACGCTGCGCGTGCTCGCGCTGTTCGGCGGCATCATCCTCAACGGCGTGGCCACCGGCCTCTACATCTCGGCCCGCTTCGGCCCCGGCCCGCGCGACGGCCTGATGACCGGCCTGAACCAGGCGACGGGGTGGTCGATCCGGCTCGCCCGCACCTGCATCGAGATCGCTGTGGTCGCCACCGGCTTCCTGCTCGGCGGCACGGTCGGCATCGGCACGGTCGCGTACGCACTGGCGATCGGCCCGCTCGCCCAGTTCTTCCTGCGCTTCTTCGCCATCCCGGGTCTGGAGACCGGCAGCCGGGTGGTCGCCGCCGCGCCACGCAGGCGCGCGATACTGCGACGGTGACGACCCCCGTACGCCATCCGTACCTCGACGCAGCCGTACCGCTCGCCTTCGCCCACCGGGGCGGGGCGGCGGACGGTCTGGAGAACACCGAGTCCGCGTTCCGCAGCGCGGTCGCGTCCGGCTACCGGTATCTCGAAACGGATGTGCACGCCACGGCCGACGGCCGGCTCGTCGCCTTCCACGACGCCACGCTCGACCGGGTCACCGACACCGGCGGCCGGATCGCCGACCTGCGCTGGTCGCAGGTGAACCAGGCACGCGTGGCCGGCACCGAGCCGGTCCCGCTCTTCGAGGACCTCCTCGAAGCCTTTCCCGAGGCACGCTGGAACGTGGACGTGAAGGCCGAGCCCGCGCTCGTGCCCCTGATCGATCTCATCCGGCGCACGAACACCTGGGACCGGATCTGCGTGGGTTCGTTCTCCGAGGCCCGGGTCGCCCGCGCCCAGCTCCTCGGCGGACCCCAGCTGGCCACCTCGCTCGGCGTCAACGGGGTGCTCGCACTGCGGCTGCGCTCCCTCGGCCTTCCGGCCCGCCTGCGCCGCTCGGCCGTCGCCGCCCAGGTGCCCGAGATCCAGTCCGGGATGCGCGTGGTCGACCACCGCTTCGTCCGCACCGCCCACGCGCTCGGCCTGCAGGTCCACGTATGGACCGTCAACGACCGGGCACGCATGGAGCGACTCCTGGACCTGGGAGTGGATGGCATCATGACCGATCACACGGGGACACTGATCGAGGTGCTCAAGGAGCGCGGGGCCTGGGCCTGAGCGCGACCTCGGCAGGCAAGCACGAGGGGGCGCGGTGGGCGCGGACACCGTCACGGAACGAAGCGACGGTGTTCGGCGCCGTCGCGAACAGCAGGGCTGGTACGTCTATGACTGGGCGTGCTCGGTCTACTCGACCAGCGTCCTCACGGTGTTCCTCGGTCCCTATCTGACGGAGATCGCGGAGTCCGCGGCGGACGCGGACGGTTTCGTCCACCCCTTCGGCATCCCGGTGCGGGCCGGCGCCTTCTTCCCGTACTCGGTATCGGCCTCGATCATCCTGGCGGCCCTGGTGATGCCCCTGGTCGGTGCGGCAGCCGACCGCACCGGACGCAAGAAGCCCTTCCTCGCGGCGGCCGCCTATCTGGGCGCGACGGCCACGGCGGCCATGTTCTTCCTCGACGGCGACCGCTATCTGCTCGGCGGACTGCTCCTCGTGGTCGCCAACGCCTCGCTCGCCGTGTCGATGTCGCTGTACAACGCGTACCTTCCGCAGATCTCCACCCCCGAGGAACGCGACGCCGTCTCCTCCCGCGGCTGGGCCTTCGGCTACGCCTCCGGCGCTCTGGTCCTGGTCCTCAACCTGATCCTGTTCACGGCGCATGACTCCTTCGGCGTCTCGGAGGCGACCGCCGTACGGATCTGCCTGGCCTCGGCGGGCGTGTGGTGGGGCGCGTTCACGCTCGTACCGCTCAGCAGGCTGCGTGACCGGCGCCGGGATCCGGCCGAGCGGGAGGCGGCGCTCGGCGGCTGGCGCCAACTGCGCGCCACCGTGCGCGATATGCGCCGCCACCCCCTGACCCTGACCTTCCTGCTCGCCTATCTCGTCTACAACGACGGCGTCCAGACGGTGATCTCCCAGGCCTCGGTCTACGGCTCGAAGGAGCTGGAGCTCGGCCAGTCCACCCTGATCGTCGCGGTGCTCCTGGTGCAGCTGCTCGCGGTGGCCGGTGCGCTGGGCATGGGCCGTCTGGCTCGGGTGTACGGGGCCAAGCGGACGATTCTCGCTTCCCTCGTCGCCTGGACCTTCATCATCGGCGCGGGCTACTTCCTGCCGGCCGGCGCACCCGCCTGGTTCTTCGTCCTGGCGGCGGGCATCGGCCTGGTCCTCGGGGGTACTCAGGCCCTGTCCAGGTCTCTGTTCTCGCATCTGGTGCCACGGGGCAAGGAGGCCGAGTACTTCTCGGCGTACGAACTGAGCGACCGCGGCGTCAGCTGGCTCGGTCCACTGATCTTCGGTCTGACCTATCAGGCGACGGGCAGCTACCGGGACGCGATCGTCTCGCTGGTGGTCTTCTTCGCCCTCGGATTCGTGCTCCTGGCCCGTGTTCCGGTGCGCCGCGCGGTCGAGGCCGCGGGTAATCCCGTCCCCGAGCGGATCTAAAGGAACGTAAAAAGCCCAGGAGTAACCCAGAAAGCGGGGGGCGGATTTAACACCGGGTGACAAAGGCCGGTAGTGTACGCCTTTGGCCTGCCAGGCGTACCGTTCCTTCACGCTAAAGAAACTCAAGCGTTGGGTGACATCTCATGCCAGATGTGACAAACCGGGCGAGGGTGGGTACAACAAGGGGCGGCTAAGACGGCGACGCGTGACCCGGAACGGGAATCTTTACCGCCGACCGGACGTTGACCGGATGACGACGACAGCGACACCTGTCCTGTGGGCGACAAGCCCGGGAGGCACGATTCATGAGTGAGCGAGCTCTTCGCGGCACGCGACTCGTAGTGACCAGCTATGAGACCGACCGCGGCATCGACCTGGCTCCGCGCCAGGCGGTGGAGTACGCATGCGACAACGGCCATCGATTTGAGATGCCGTTCTCGGTGGAAGCAGAGATCCCTGCGGAGTGGGAGTGCAAGGTCTGCGGGGCCCAGGCACTCCTGGTGGACGGCGACGGCCCTGAGGAAAAGAAGGCCAAGCCCGCGCGTACGCACTGGGACATGCTCATGGAGCGGCGTACACGGGAGGAGCTGGAGGAGGTCCTGGCCGAGCGCCTGGCCGTCCTGCGCTCCGGGGCGATGAACATCGCCGTACACCCGCGTGACAGCCGTAAGACGGCATAACCAAGCGGTACGTACACAGCAGCACCCGGACCGGGGGCGCGGACACGTGATGTGTCTGCGCCCCCGGTCCGGTTTTGTGTGTCCGGGCTCCGCGAAGCCGGGACTGCGAGCGCACGCATACGCGAACGGCCGGGAGCACACCCTGTGGGCGCGCACCCGGCCGGGCACGGACAAGCAGCCGGCTCAGGAGCCGATCGGCGGATACGACCCGTCGTCGCGCCGCGGACGCTGCTCACCGGGCATGTCCTCGCGGATCACCTCGCCCTGGACGACCTTGCCGTCCGGGCGGTGGATACGGGCCTGCTGGAAGGCGTTCTCGAAGCTGCCGGGGCCCGCATCGGCCAGACGCTTCTCGAAGGACTTCTCCGCCCGCTTGGCGACGGCCTTGCGGACCGGCGGCAGCAGACAGACCAGGCCGATCACGTCGGACAGCAGCCCGGGCATGATGAGCAGCAGTCCGCCGAGCATGGTCAGACCGTTGCCGCGGCTCTGCTGACCTTGCGGCGCGGTCACGGGCTCACCGGCGGCCGCGGCGGTCTGGGCCTGCTGCAGGGTCTCGGTCAGATTGCGGAAGGCCCGGCGGCCCGCCCGCTTGATCACCACCGCGCCGAGCACGACGCCGGCCAGGAGCAGCAGGAAGACCACGAAGCCGCTGGTCGCCGAGGCGACCTGCATCAGCAGCCAGATCTCGAGGACCAGCCAGGCGGCGATCCCGAGCGGCAGAAACCGGCGCACCGTCGAACGGCCGGCAGGGCGGCCGGCGGGGCGTGCTGTCTGAGGCGTCGTCATGCCTCCAGTGTGCCGTCTGCCGCGTCCGTACGGCGTAAGGGCGAGATCAACGCGCTCGCGTACGCCGGGCGGGGCTCAGCGGGACTTGCCGCGTCCCAGGATCTTGCCGGTCCGCTCGGTGACGCCCCAGGCGGTGACCCGCCACAGCGCCTCGACCAGGATGTCGCGGCTCATCTTGGAGTCGCCCAGCTCGCGCTCGACGAAGGTGATCGGGACCTCGACGACATGGAATCCGGACTTGACCGCGCGCCGGGCGAGGTCGACCTGGAAGCAGTAGCCCTGCGAGGCGACGTCCTGCAGGCCGAGGCCTTCGAGGGTCTCCTTGCGGAAGGCGCGGAAGCCGCCGGTGACATCGCGGATCGGGACGTCCAGCATCAGCCGCGAGTACAGCGAGCCGCCACGGGAGATGAACTCACGGGACTTCGGCCAGTTGACCACCCGTCCGCCCGGCACCCAGCGCGAGCCGAGCACCAGGTCGGCGCCCTTGAGCGCGGTGAGCAGCCGGGGCAGCTCCTCGGGCTTGTGCGAGCCGTCGGCGTCCATCTCCACGAGCACGCCGTAGCCGTTCTCGATGCCCCAGCGGAAGCCCGCGAGATATGCGGCGCCGAGGCCCTCCTTGCCCTTGCGGTGCAGTACGTGGACGTGGTCGTCCTCGACGGCGAGTTCATCGGCGAACTTGCCGGTGCCGTCCGGGCTGTTGTCGTCGGCGACCAGGATGTGCGCCTCGGGCACCGCCGCGCGTACGCGGGCCACGATCGGCTTGACGTTCTCGGCCTCGTTGTACGTCGGAATGATCACCAACGTGGTGCCGAGCGGGCCGTATTCCCGCTGACCGCCGTCCATCACTGCGTGCCCCTTAATTCCAAAACGGATGCTCCACCATAGTGCTGCCCGCCACCCGACCTGCTGAGACGGGGGCGAGGGTGTCGCCGGAGCAAGAGGGAACGGTGCGGGAACAGGACCCGGCGCCCTTCGGGCCGACCTGGGACCCGCTGGCTGCGGGTCGACCGAAAGCCGTTGTCTACTGAGCGTCCGGGTCCCACCCGGGTCGCACCAATCCGGCCGGGCGGCACCTGCGTTCGCCCCCGAGGCGCTGACGCTGGGCCTGGCTCCCAGTGGCGGTGTGCCGGTGCGACACTCCGCCCCCATGACCCAGCTGCGTTCGACGACTGCGTGGAGGTGTCCCCGCCGGACGTCCTGTGGTGGACCCGGCCGAAACTACCCGTCCCACGCGCCCGTCTGTCAACACACGTTTCACCTGCGGCGTTTCACGGTAGCCCCAGCTCAACGCCGTGATCACGGGGCTCGTGCGGTGACCGGCCGGCCGCCGATCGGTGTCGCGCCACTCCGGACGGTCACTCGTTAGGCCGTACGAAGACCGTGCGGCCGCCCACCACGGTCTCCAGGCAGACCGGCAGCGCGGCGCCCGGTGTGAGGTCGGGCAGTCCGGGTGTGCCGGAGCGCGGGTCCGTGGACCAGCGGGCGACACGGTCGTCGGGCGCCTGGACGATCAGCTCGCCGGTCTGCCAGAGCGCGTAGTCGGCGGGCGCGCCCGGCACCAGGGTGCCCGCGTCGTCCCGGCCGACGGCCCGCCAGCCGCCCCGCGTATGCGCGGTGAACGCGGCCCGCACGGACACCCGGTGCTCGGGCGTGCGGTGGAAGGCCGCGGCCCGGACGGTGCCCCAGGGGTCGAGCGGGGTGACCGGGCTGTCCGAGCCGAAGGCCAGCGGGACGCCCGAACGCAGCAGCGCCGCGAAGGGGTTGAGGGTGCGGGCCCGCTCGGCGCCGAGCCGCTCGGCGTACATCCCGTCCTCGCCGCCCCACAGCGCGTCGAACGCGGGCTGCACGGAGGCGGTCAGGCCGAGTTCGGCGAAGGCGGCGATGGTGTCGGGGGTGAGCATCTCGGCGTGCTCGACACGGTGCCGTCCGGCCCGTACGCGGGCGAGGCCCAGCTTGTCGGCGGCGGTGCGGACCCCGGCGACCACCGTGCTCACCGCGGCGTCGCCGATGGCGTGGAAGCCGGCCTGGATGCCCGCCTCGGTGCAGGCCATGACGTGGACGGCCACGGCGGCCTCGTCGAGGTACGCGGTGCCGGTGTGGGAGCTGTCCGCGTATGCCTCGTGCAGACAGGCCGTGTGCGAGCCGAGCGCGCCGTCGACGAACAGGTCGCCGGCGGCGCCGAGGGCGCCCAGGTCGCGGATGCGGTCGGCGTCGGCGGCCGATTCCAGGGCCTTTGCCCAGTAGCCGACGACGCGCGGGCCGGGCTCGTCCTCGGCGAGCGCCAGGAGGCCGGTGAGGTCGTCCTCCGAGGAGATGTCGGGGCCCGCGCACTCGTGCACGGAACCGATGCCCAGCGAGGCCGCGTGCCGCAGCGCGGTGCGCTGGGCCTCGGCGCGCTGGACGGGCCCGATCGCGTCGTGCGCGGCACGCCGTACCGCGTGATGGGCGTCCTTGGTCAGCGGGGCGTCCCCCTCGAAGCCGGGCAGCTCGCGGACGCCGGGCACGAGGTCGAGCAGTGCGGTGGTGGCGACGGCGGAGTGCACATCGATCCGGGTCAGGTACAGCGGCCGTCCGCCGGTCGCCTCGTCCAGTTCGGTGCGGTGCGGTGCGCGGCGCTCGGGCCAGCGTGCGGCGTCCCAGCCGTGGCCGAGCAGGACCCGGTCGTCCGGGCGGCTCACCGCGTACTCCCGTACGCGGTCCAGCGCCTCGCGCAGATCCCGTACGTCCGAGAGGTCGAGCCCCGTGAGCGCGAGCCCGGTGGACGTGGTGTGCACATGCGCGTCGGTGAACGCCGGGGTGACCAGGGCCCCTTGGAGGTCCCGCACCTCGTCCACGCCTTCGGCGAACGCGTCGGCCGCGCCCTCGGAACCGACCCAGGCGATCTGCCCGCGCTCGACGACCATGGCGGTCGCGAACGGGTCGGCCGGACTGTGGACCTCACCGCCGCGCAGCAGCACGGTGCGGTGGTCGGGGGCGGTGGGGGTGCTCTCGCTCATGGGGAACAGTCTCGCGCCTCGTCAGCGGCGTTCCGGACGCGGGGGCCTCGTCCGAGTGCCGTGCGCCCTCAGATGCGCGGCGGGCGCGCCTCGTACGGCGTGGAGAGGCAGACCGTGGTGCGCGTCGAGACCCCGGCGAGGGCGCGGACCCGGCCGAGCAGGACCTCCAGCTCCAGCGGGGTGGAGACGCGCACCTTGAGGATGTAGTTCTCGTCGCCGGCGACGCTGTGGCAGGCCTCGATCTCGGGGACCCCGGCCAGCCGCTCGGCGATGTCGTCCGGGGCGCTGGGGTCGAAGGGCTTGACCGAGATGAACGCGGTCAGCGGCAGGCCGACGGCCTCCGGGTCGACCACGGCCGCGTATCCGCGGATGACGCCGCGCTGCTCGAGGCGGCGCACCCGCTGGTGCACGGCGGACGTGGACAGGCCCGTGGCCTTGCCCAGGTCGGTGTAGCTCATCCGCCCGTCCTTGACGAGCAGCTGCACGATCTGGCGGTCGAGGTCCTCCATGGCGCAAGAACCTACAGGGCCGTGATCCACGGGGATACCTGGGATCCGCACGGGCTTTTCAGAGGTACGGACCGTCGAAGGTCCCGCTGCGCCGGGGGCGATCGGCCGTGGCGGTGCGGTCCGTGGGAGGCGGACGCTTGGGGGTGTTCGAGGCGCGCTCCCGCCCGGGGTGCGCACACCGCGACCTGGGGCAGGTGTCATCTCCGATGCGACGCAGCGGCGTGATCGCGATCGGCAGTCTCTTCGTTCTCTGCGTGGGCTTCATCGCCTTCTGCGCGGAGCAGTACGTCTCGGTGATGGGCAGCCTCTGAGCAGGGACCGGGCCGAAGGAGCCTGCCGCGGGCGGAACCTCTCAACCCCTTTGTGACGAACGCCACACCTCTGCAACCGTGTCCACGCGGGTGGCGTGGTTAGGGCCACGAGCAGGCGGGAAGTGCTTGCTGTGGTCGAGGCCGCAGCGCCTTGTCGGCCCATTCCAGGGGGAGTACCCATGCAGAATCCCAAGCGCCCCGTTCGCAGCGCCCGCAGCAAGCAGCAGGCGCCGGTCGCAGCCGAACCGGAGGGCGTCGAACCGGAGAACGTCGACGGTTCCGAAGAGCTGGACGCCTACGACACGTTCGAGATGTACCGGGTGATCTGCCCGGACTGCGCACAGTCCATCGCGCTCCTCGCGGACGAGGACGTTCTGCCGCAGCACGCCAAGTGCCCCACTCCGTGGAACCCGTTCGGGCTCACCACGTGCTCGGGCACGGGCCGGGCGGCAGCGGACGCCCGTCCCGCCGAGGAAGGCTTCGAAGTCCAGGAGCAGGACACCGCGCTGCTTCTGACGCTCCCCCAGGGGCTCGACTGGCGGACGCAGCCCTTCTCGCACGTGGGCGGTCCGGGCTCGCGTCCCATCAAGCCGTCCTCGCTGCGCAGCGCCGCCTGAGACGGCGCCGCGCGCTGACGGAGCGTCAATCCCAGTAGCTGCCCTGCACCATGGCCGCCAGGCTGGCGTGGTGCAGGATCAGTTTGTCCACGTCCTTGGGGTCCGCCGGGACGGTCGTCTCGCCGAAGTGCACCTGCCGGTAGGCGACGCGGAGCATCACGACCGCGTGCCGCAGCGCCGCGTACAGCAGATGGAAATCCATGTCCCGCGGCGTGTGGCCGGTGAGTTCGCCATAGCGGGCCTCGATGCGGTCGCGGCGCAGGAAGTCCGGGAGCCCGGGCTGGCCGAACATCACGGTCAGGTCCTGGAAGAAGCGGTGCAGGTAGATCGTCCAGCCCAGGTCCACCTCGCGCGGGGCGAGTGCGGCCATCTCCCAGTCGAGTACGGCGGCAGGTTCGAAGCCGTCGTAGATGATGTTGCCGATGCGCGCATCACCCCAGTTGAGCACCGCCTCGCCCTCGTCGGCGGGCCACAGCTCCTCCAGGCGGTCGAAGGCCGTCTCGATCAGGGGTGAGCGGGCGACGTCGCGGACGACCCATTCGTAGTACGTACGCTGCGCCTCGACATGCCGTCGCAGCGCACTGCCGTCGCCGGGCGAGGCGAGGAACTCGGCCTCCTCGACGGGGAATTGGTCGTGCAGCTTGGCGATCAGGACGATGGAGGCCTCTTCGAGGCGCTCGCGCTCGGCGTCGCTCGCGGAGTGCAGCCAGTTCCCTTCGTACGTGTAGGGCATGACGTCGGGCGGAACGCGGCCCTCCTTGCGTTCCATCACGAAGAACGGTGCCCCGAGCGGGCCGGGGTCCGGCTCCAGCCACTGGACGCGTGGCACCGGGAGTTCGGTGTGCTCGCCGACGAGCCGCATGACGCGGTGCTGCCGTTCCATGTCGTACACCGGGAAGATCGTGTACGCCGAGGGGTCGGCCGCGAGGCGCAACGCGCAGGCGGTGAGCGGGGGTTCGGGGTGCTCGATGTCGAAGAGCAGGGTCTCGCTCGACATGCCGTTGGACTCGGGGACCGTGACATTGGTCGCCTTCGCGCCGGGCAGCCGGGCGGAGAGCCAGGCGGTCAGGAGGCGGCCGAGCTCTTCAGGATCGCGTGTGGTCGTGCGGGGGCGGGGTGCCGTGGCCATGGACGAACTCCTCTCGTGGACAGGCGCGTTCAGGGCGTGACCGCACAGGCGCGTTCAGGGCGCGACCGAGTCGAAGCCGGTGAAGCCGGAGGGATCGTGGCGGCCGAAGCTCCCGTGCTCGAAGATGCCGTAGCCCGTACGGCCGTCGAGGGTGAAGCGGGCGGCGTGGTCGATCACTCCGTACGCCGCGAGCGGGTGCGCGGACGGGTCCGCGAGGCCATAGGTGCGCCGGTCGGTCCAGCCATGGCCGCGCCAGGTGCCGTGCTGCCAGTCGTCGGCGGGCGGGTAGCCGGCGCCCACGGCCAGGGGGATCGAGGTGAGGCAGTCGACCGTCATCTCGACCGGCTTGCGGGAGGCGTCGGTGAGGTGGACGACGGCGCGTTCGGGGTGACGGCTGCCCGAGCGGTAGGTGATGTCGGCCTGGGGCCAGCCGAGTTGGACGTCGCGTTCGCCGTCGCGCACCTGCACGGCCCCGTTGAGGGTCCGGTAGCCGTCGGCGTCCTCCTGGGCGATCACCATGACGAAGCGGTCGTCGAACCGCACCGGTATCCAGAGCCAGTGGAACCCCTCGGTGCGCTCCTCGGCGCCGATCCGCCCGCCCTCCTCGCCGGGGATCGGCCGCACGCCCCAGCTGCGGTCACGGGTGCCGGTCCAGTTGTCGGCGCCGACCGCGATCTCCTCTCCCCCGACGCGGATGACGCCTTCGGGCCGCCCGGCCTGTACGTAGCGGCGGCCCTCCAGGGTGAGCCGGTCGCCCTTGCGCTGGGTGTGGTGGGGCTCCCAGAGGGCCGGGAAGTCGGCGGTCCAAGTGAGGTCGTACGCAAGGGAGTCGGGCCCTTCGGCGGCGCACTCCAGGCGGATGCGCTTCAGCGGTTCCTCGACCGTGATCTTCAGCGGGCCGACCTCCAGGCGCATCCGGTCGTCCCCGAGTGCGTCGGACGCACGTACGGCGTGCAGAGTGTCGCCGATACGCAAGGTGGCGTACGCGTCGATCACCCCCATGTTGGGGTAGACCCCCAGACCGAGGATGAGCAGGAACCGGCCCTCGTGGTCGAAGAGATGGAAGATGCAGCGGTCGTACGCGTTGCGGTCGCCGGTGGCGACATGCTTCATCGAGAGCGGTACCTGGTGGACGGGGTACTCGTCGAGCGGCACCGGACGGTCGTCTGCCACGGCAATCCTCCCTGGACACACGGCGGTTGCAGGGCGTGCGCCCCCTGCGGCGGAGATGACGGTACGTCAGTTACGCTGCGGGGGGCCATACTCGTGTAACCGGTCGTCAGACCTCGGTCCGCCGCGCTTCGGATGTCACCGGCCGCCTCGCCCGGGCCACCCTCCGAACTGAGCCGCGAATTCTTCCGGGGGTGTCCTGAGCACTTTTGCCGCGTTGGCCCGGCATGACCCCCTTGCACGAAGCACTCGGCAGGCGCCGCCGCACGCTCTACGTTCCCGCGGCCGGAGAATCGGTTCAGCAGACCGGTGACCATGGTGCGGTCCGCGCTTCCGACCCGCCCATCTACCGGGAGCTGCTGCGGAACTGGGCGGGCAAGGGGAAGACACTGCCGGGCCACCGCGACCCGGAGTGGACGCGGCTCACGGCGCCGATCGTGCGGCCGGGGGAATTCGGATCGGGAGAGCCGTTCGGGACGGGAGAGCCCTTCGGGTCGGCGGCGGGCGCGAGTGGCCGCCCGCCGCGTCAATACACCCCTGGGCCGGGCCAGTTCAGCGAGTCTCGGGACCCGCGAGGTGACGGGCGATGACCATCCGCTGGATCTGATTGGTGCCCTCGACGATCTGCAGCACCTTGGCCTCACGCATCAGACGCTCGACGGGGAAGTCCAGCGTGTACCCGTAACCACCGAGCACCTGGACCGCGTCGGTGGTGACCTTCATCGCGGCGTCGGTGCAGAACAGCTTGGCCATCGCGGCCTGCCGCGAGAACGGCCGTCCGGCGTCGCGCAGCCGGGCGGCGGCCAGGTACAGGGCACGGCCCGCCTCGATCTGGGTGGCCATGTCGGCGAGCATGAAGCGCAGACCCTGGAAGTCGGCGATCGGACGGCCGAACTGCTGCCGCTGCGTCGCGTAGGCGAGCGCCTCGTCGAGCGCGGCCTGCGCCACGCCGATCGCGCAGGCGGCGATGCCGAGCCGGCCGGAGTCGAGCGCGGACAGGGCGATCGCGAAGCCCTGGCCCTCGTCGCCGATACGGCGGGCGTCGCTCACGCGGACGCCGTCGAAGTGGAGTTGGGCGGTGGGCGAGCCCTTCATGCCCATCTTCTTCTCGGGCACGGCGGCCGTGAGGCCTTCGGCGTCGCCGGGCACGAGAAAGGCGCTGATCCCCCGGGAGCCCTCTGCCCCTGTGCGCGCGAGCACCGTGTAGAAGTCGGCGATCCCGCCGTGGGTGATCCAGGCCTTGGTGCCGTCGAGCACCCAGTCCTCGCCGTCCCGTACGGCCTTCGTACGCAGCGAGGCGGCGTCCGAGCCGGAGGACGGCTCCGAGAGGCAGTACGCGCCGAGCAGGCCGCCGCCGAGCATCGCGGGGAGGTGCTCGGTGCGCTGCTCCTTGGTGCCGTAGTTCGCGAGCGCATGGCAGGCGAGGGAGTGGACGCTGACGCCGAGACCGACCGTGAGACGGGCCGCGGCGAGCTCTTCGAGCACCTGGAGATAGACCTCGTACGGCTGCTCGCCGCCGCCGAACTCCTCGTCGTACGGCAGTCCGAGCAGGCCCGACTCGGAGAGCAGCGAGAACACCTCGCGCGGGAAGCGGCCGGCCTCCTCCTGTTCCGCGGCGCCGGGTGCGATCTCGCCCTTGATCAGCTCGCGGACGAGCATGAGCAGATCCGCGGCCTCCTCGGTGGGCAGCTGTCGGTCCACCGGTTGCGGGGCTCGGACGGTCATGGCGAGACTCCTCCCTGTCGGGCGCTGCGGCGGGCGCGCGCTCAGGGTGTTGGCCGCGCCGCCGAGGTCTGACTGCTCAGTCCTTGCCTCGGATACGGGTTGCGAAACCGGGGCGGAGACTGTGGCGGGATGAGTATGCCCGATGAAACGCTGCACGTCACCGGGTTCACGGCCGTTAACTTGCTCTCACTGGAGTCCGCGGGAGCGGCGCCTGTTCAGGGCGCGAAAGCAGTACTCAGAGCAGCCCGGTCTGCGAGACGAACATCGCCAGGACGACGACGAGGGTCCAGCCGGCGATGTGCTCGAGGATCTTCGGTCCGTTGTCCTTGGGCCCGCCGGTGCGGCTGCGGACGTACTCGGCGACCTCGGCGGTGGTGGCGGCGGCGCGGGCGCTGACTCGGGCGCTTGAGTTCATGGCTGTCTCGCTCACGGTGGTACTGCGGTGATGGTCCCTGGTGTCCCCCCAGGACGTCTCCACGGTGCCATTGCGGCAGGGCCCAGGGGTAGAGACGGAGGTCATGTGTGGGGTACTCCACTTGGTCCCGAATGTCCCGGGCCCTGGACTGGCAGATGAGCCCGGGAAACCCGATGCGGCGGGCCACAGGCGACCGCTAGCCTCCGGCCATGGATTCGGAAGCCTTCGTACCCGACGGGTTCGTACCGCCGACGTCACTGGTCGCCGACCGGTTCCGCCTCGAGCCGTTGGGGCCGCGGCACAACGCCGCCGATCACGCGGCATGGATGTCGAGCATCGAGCACATCCGGGCGACCCCGGGCTATCCGGACGGCTCCTGGCCGCCGCTCGACGGGATGTCACCCGAGGCCAATCTCGCCGATCTGCGCCGCCACGCCGAGGACTTCACCGCGCGCAAAGGGTTCACCTTCACCGTGCTCGACCCGGCCGACGACGACGTCATCGGCTGCGTCTACCTGTACCCCACGCCGTCTGCGGACCACGACGTCACGGTGCAGTCGTGGGTACGCGCCGACCGCGCCGCGCTCGACACCCCGCTCGCCGACGCCGTGGACGCCTGGCTCACCGCCGCATGGCCCTGGAAGCGCGTGGACCGCTGCGGCCGATGAGCCAGGCGGCTCCTCAGCTGATGCCGACCGATCGCAGCGCGGCCTTCTGCACGGCGCTCAGCCTGGCCGGGAAGTACAGGTAACAGACCCCGCCCGTGCCGGAGACGACCTTGCCGGTGGAGTTGTAGCGCTTGGTGCGGAGCCAGATGTTCTCCCACTCACGGCGCTTGTAGACGCGGCGTACGGCCTCGTTGCTGGGTGACGCCGGATCGTTGGCGATCACGTCGCCGTCCTCGGTGAAGCCGATCACGGTCATGAGGTGGCCGGCCGTGCCGTACCCCGCACCCGTGAGCTCCTCCTTGAGGAACGACTGTGACGTTATGGCCGGGATACCTGCCGCAATCAGCCGCTCGAGTTCGGTCAGCGAGCCGAGCCGGGTGACGACGCCCTGCAGCCCCTTGTACGTGGCCGCGTAGGCGGCGTTGAAGGGCCAGTTGCCACAGCCGTCGTACTGGTAGTCGAAGGTGTACCGGGCCGCATGGCAGACCTGCGGATCGGCGAAGTCGGGGTTCACCCAGGCCAGGTCCTCGGGGGTCGGGCCGCGCCCCCAGTACTCGATGATCATCGTCGAGGAGGTGGGGCTGCACCAGGCCTCGCCGCCGTTGTCGTACTCGGGGTACTGGCCGATGTGGGTGTTCTGCGAGTAGCGCGGCACCGGCAGTTCGCGGGCGAGAGCAGGCGTCGACGCGGGCACCTCGAAGCGGTCCGGTACATCGGAGCCCATGGCTCCGGCCCGCCACACGGTGGGCGTGACGCGGCTGCCCGGCTTGCGCAGGAGTGTCAGGCGCAGCTTGTACGAGGCCAGGCGCAGACCGGTCGCCGGGTCGTCGATCGCGAAGGTGTCGGTCCAGATCGAGCTCTTGTCGTCGCTCTGGTCGTCGACGGAGGTCCGCCGGATGTCGGCGTCACCGGCGGCCCAGCGGCCCATCACGTACCAGGGGGTGGGTGTGCCGTCGGAGTACGTGCCCTGGAGCTCGATCTCCAGCCAGGTACCCGCGGGGGTGTCGGCGTTCCAGGAGGCGATAACCTCCGTGGCCGGCACGGACAGGCGATGGGTGGGGCTGGTCCAGGTCGCGTACTCCCAGTTCGCGACGGTGCCGGTATGCGGGTCGGTGTACGCGCGCAGGCCGGCGGGCTTCGCGATCGCGAGGCCGGGGCGGGCGCCGGGCACGGCACGGGTGCCCTGCGCGGTTCCACCGCGCCAGTCGCCGTACGAGGTCCAGAAGCGGTTGTCCACGAGGCGATCCTGCACGGAGGGCTTCGTCGCGGATCGTCGTGGGGCGGCCGAAGAAGGTGAGACGGCGCCGGCCGCCGCGACGGCCACGGCCGCGGCGAGGACGGTTCTGCGGGAGGTCTGGTGCGGGGAGGTCATGGGGGCTCCTGGTCCAGAACGACGCGAACGGCGGTGACAAGGGCACGGGCGAGGCGAATCCGGACGGAATCCATCGCTACGGATGCCCGACAGGCGCCCACTATGGCCGTTCGCGGACCGCTTCTGCCAGGGTTTCGGCCCGCGTCGCGCCACCAATATTGGCCTGTACCACTGGCGTGACCTGCGGCGCCGTCGGGCAGCCGGGGTGATCGCCGTAGGCTTGAGGCCGATGAACGACTCCCTCCGCCCGCCGAGCCCACTCGCCGCCCTCGCAGCCGAGCTGCGCGCGCCGGCGCCGTCGTGCGGACCGGTCCGGCTCATCGGGATCGACGGGCACGCGGGCTCCGGAAAGTCGACCTTCGCCCGGCGCCTGGCCGCCGAGCTGGGCGGTGCGCCGGTGCTCGCGCTCGACGACATCCGCAGCCATGCCGAGCTCTTCGACTGGACCGACCGCTTCACCCGCGAGGTCCTGGAGCCGCTCGCGGCGGGCCGGAGCGCCCGCCCGGCCACGTACGACTGGAACGAGCGCCGCTTCCACCCCGGCCCGGCGATCGAGCCCGCGCCCGTCGTGCTCGTCGAGGGTGTGGGTGCCGGCCGGCGGGCGTTGCGGCCGTGGCTGGCGCGCCTTGTGTGGATGGAGCTGTCGGCCGGGCAGTCGTGGCGGCGCGGACGTGAGCGCGACGGTGTGGCGCAGCACGATTTCTGGGAGCAGTGGGAACCGGCCGAGGAACGGCACTTCGCCGAGGATCCTTCCCGGCCGTTCGCCGATGCCCTGGTACGACAGGTTCCCGAGGGGCATGAGGTGCTGCCGGGACCGGAGTTGGGCGCAGCCTGACCTCGATCCGTCACGGAACGTGACGGCGTGGCGGCGGTGCGCCTCGCGGCCGGAAAACGGTTCCCGAGAGTGCCCCAACTCGGCTTGACCGAGGGGTCGTACAGGACTTACGTTCTCAATGTGCGACCGCGAGCCGGTCGCCCGCAGACGCGAAGCCCCCGGTTGTTCCCCCGTGATCGGGGGCTTCGTTCTGCCCTTTGTCCCTTTCGCGTGCGCGCCTTGCCTTCAACTGCTCACCCTCGGTGACCATTTCGCGCCCCGGGGCGTGCTCCCCCGTGCCTCCCCCCGTGCCTCCGGCTTTGCCCCGCCGACTCGCGCGGCACCCTACGGCCGACGCCCGAGGCGCAGGTACGATGCCTCTCGGTGCGATCCCCGGGCCCGCCCGGATGATCGCCACCACGTCAACTCCCGGCACCAGAACGGCGGTTCGGCGAAGGCCGCCGACGGGCAGTCGCCCGGCGGCGCACCAACGGGGGCAGGTTTGTGGGGGACGTGATGGACTTCGGCACGCAGGGCGCATCGGCTCCGGCCGACCTGGCCTGGCTGCGAGGCGTCGACGCCTACACCATGGGCGCGTATCCACAGGCCGAGGAGGAGTTCAGAAGTGCGGTGCGCCTCGACCCCGGCATGGCCGACGGCTGGCTGGGGCTCCATGCGCTGAGAGTGGACACGACGACCGCGCTGTTACGGATGTACCGGCACCGCGACCGCTTCGGCGAGCAGCGCGCACGTCATCGCCGCACCCTCAACTCCTGGTACTGGCTGGGCTGGTGGGTCCAGCCGGTCCTCGAAAGCCCCCGCGATCTGCTGCTCGCCCACGCCTCCCACTGGCTCGACGGACGCCATGTGCCCGATCTCGACCGCGCGCTCGCGGGACTGCCTCCGGTGGACGCCGATCCGCAGGTGCGCTTTCTGCACGCGTGCCGCTCGTATCTGGTCAAGGACTGGGAGCAGCTCGTCCGGCACACCGATCCGCTGATCGACGACCATGCCCTCGGGATCGAGGCCGGTCTGTTCGGCGGGATGGCCCGGGTGCGGCTCGAGATGTACGGGCAGGCCGAACCGCTGCTCGCGGCGGCCCTGATGCGCTGCCGCAGCGAGCAGCCGCAGCGCAAGGAGCTGCGCTACTGGCTGGCGCGGGCCCATGAGGGCACCGGGCGCAGCGCGGCGGCGCTGCCGCTGTACCGGGCGGTGCACCGGGTCGACCCGGCGTTCATGGACACCTCCGCCCGGCTCGCGGCGATAGCCGACTACGACGGGATCGACGGCGCGGACGACAGCGGCGATTTCGGCTCCGTCACGCTGGCCGGCGTGGACGCGACCGATTACTCGGACGGCTATGACACCGCGTACGGCACCGAGGGCGGCGATCTGAAGGTCGGTACGGACACCGACCCGCCCGGTGGCGGTCAGCCGCCGGAGACCGATGCCGTACGCGAGAAGGCGCTCATCCCCGCCCAGGCGGGCCCTCCGACGCTGCCCACCGGCCCGGCCGATCCGGCGCTGTTGCAGGAGGCGCTCGCCGAGCTGGAGCGGATGGTCGGTCTCGAACCCGTGAAGCGCCAGGTCAAGGCGCTCTCCGCCCAGTTGAGGATGGCCCGGCTCCGGGCCGACAAGGGGCTGCCCGTCCAGCCGCCGAAACGGCACTTCGTCTTCTCCGGCCCCTCAGGCACCGGCAAGACCACGGTGGCCCGCATTCTCGGCCGGGTCTTCTACGCGCTCGGACTGCTCGGCGGCGATCACCTCGTGGAGGCCCAACGGGCCGATCTGGTGGGCGAGTTCCTCGGCCAGACCGCGGTCAAGGCCAATGAGCTGATCGACTCCGCGCTCGGCGGGGTGCTCTTCGTCGACGAGGCGTACGCGCTGTCCAACTCGGGCTACAGCAAGGGCGATGCGTACGGGGACGAGGCGCTGCAGGTGCTGCTCAAGCGCGCCGAGGACAACCGCGACCACCTCGTGGTGATCCTCGCGGGCTACCCCGAGGGCATGGACCGGCTGCTCGCCGCCAACCCCGGGCTCTCGTCGCGCTTCACGACCCGCGTGGACTTCCCCTCGTACCGGCCGCTCGAACTCACCGCCATCGGCGAGGTGCTCGCGGCCGAGAACGGCGATCGGTGGGATGCCGAGTCGCTCGACGAGCTGCGCTCGATCAGCGGGCATGTGGTCGACCAGGGGTGGATCGACGAGCTGGGCAACGGCCGCTTCCTGCGCACGCTGTACGAGAAGAGCTGCGCCTACCGGGATCTGCGGCTGTCCGGATACCCGGGCGAGCCGAGCGTCGAGGACCTGGCGACACTGCGGCTGCCGGATCTGATGCAGGCGTACGGAGAGGTGCTGTCGGGGCGGGGGCCGGGGGA
>NZ_JAAKZW010000102.1 GCF_011044995.1 Streptomyces mesophilus
ACAACTTCCACAGGATCCCGTTCAGCACCTGCCGCCGATCGCGAACAGGACGGCCCATCCGCGACGGAGCCAGCAACGGCTCGATGACCACCCACGCCTGATCAGTCAACTCATGACGACGCACCACACACAAACCAACGCGCCAACCAGTTTGCGGACACGACCTAGGGCCTGTCCTAGCCGCATACGCTGCTCGGCATGGACGCTCTCGCAGGCTTGCTCGAAGGCCCCCGTGCCAAAGGCGCGTTCCTGATCCGGGCCTGTTTCGACCCGCCCTGGTCGGTGCGGATCGAGGACGAGGCACCGGTGAGCGTGATGGTGATGCTGCGGGGCGAGGGCTGGCTGATCCCGGACGTGGGCGAGAAACTGCGGATGCGGCCCGGCGAGATCGCGATCGCCCGCGGCCCCGATCCGTACACCTGCGCCGACGACCCTGGCACCGCACCGCTCGCGGTGATCCACCCGGGGGGCCGTTGCGCGGCGCCCGACGGCAGCGAGATGAAGGACTACCTCGACCTCGGTACGCGCACCTGGGGTGGGCGGACCGACGGGGAAGCGGTGATGCTGGTCGGCACGTATCAGATGCAGGGCGAGCTGAGCGCGCGGCTGCTGGATGCGCTGCCCCCGCAGCTGGTCCTGACCAAGGACATCGTCGACTGTGCGCTGATTCCGCTGGTCGCGGACGAGATCGTACGGGACGAGCCGGGCCAGGCCGTCGTCCTCGACCGGCTGCTCGACCTGCTGCTCATCGCGTCCCTGAGGGCCTGGTTCGCCCGCCCCGAGGCCGAGCCGCCCGCCTGGTACCGGGCCCTCGGCGATCCGGTGGTGGGGATCGCGCTGCGGCTGATCCAGGACCAGCCGGCGTACCCGTGGACGGTCGCCGAACTCGCCGCGAAGGCGGGCGTCTCCCGTGCGGCCCTCGCGCGCCGCTTCACGGAACTGGTCGGCGATCCGCCGATGGCCTACCTCACCGGCTGGCGCCTCGCACTGGCCGCGGACCTGCTGCGCGACACCTCCCTCACCCTCGGCGCGATCGCCCGCAAGGTCGGCTACGGCAGCCCGTTCGCGCTGTCGACGGCGTTCAAGCGGGAGTACGGGGTGAGTCCGCTGGAGCATCGGGAGGGGTGAGCGAGGGCTGACGCCCCACACCCCGCGGTGCAGGCGGTGGAAGGCCTACCCTCGAGGTATGTACAGCGAGCGGCCTGCGGCGTATCCCGGTGCCGTCGTGTGGACCAACGCGCCCGGTGGGCCGGGCGGTGTGTACCCCGTGCTGCCCGATGGCTGTATGGATCTGCTGTGGTCCGAGGGGCGGCTGCTCGTCGCCGGACCCGACACCAAGGCGTACCGGCCACAAGGCGCTCCCGGGCGTGCCGTCACCGGGATCCGGTTCGCGCCGGGCACGGCTCCCGCACTGCTCGGCGTACCGGCCCGTGAACTGCTCGACCAGCGCGTCGAGTTGGCCGATCTGTGGCCGGCCGCACGCGTGCGCCGCCTCGCGGGCCGCTTCGCCGCCGCGCCCGATCCCCTTACCGCCTTGGAAGACCTCGCCCGTACCACCGACTCCGCACCCCCCGACCCCGCGCTCCTGCACGCGGCCCGGCGGCTCGGCGAGGGCGCCGCCGTCGCCGCGGTCGCGGACGAGACCGGACTCGGCGCCCGCACCCTGCACCGCCGCTCCCTGACCGCCTTCGGCTACGGCCCCAAGACCCTCGCCCGTATCCTGCGGCTCCAACGCGCCCTCGGCCTGGCCCGCACCGGCCTGTCCCCCGCCGGCACCGCGGCGGCGGCAGGCTATGCGGACCAGTCCCATCTCGCCCGCGACGTACGGGACTTGGTGGGCATGCCCCTGGGCGCGCTGCTCGCGCTGCACCCCTGAGAGGAAGCAGCAGCCCCCTACTCAGGCAGCCCATACCCCGGTTGACTCGGCAGGGCTGTAGAAGACGAACTTGAACTTGGTTCCGTCCTTGACATCCGTTGCAAGCACCTTCCACGCACCGGCCGTGGTGGTCTTGTAACCGCCCGCCGCGCAGTAGGGGTCGGCGTTGGTCGGGTAGAAGCAGGCGTTCACCTTGACGCTCTTGGTGGTCTTGATGTTGATATCGGCACAGTTGCTGGTCGTCGTGTAGTACTTGCCGGCGGTGCCCGGATTCCAGACGTAACCTTCCGGCTTGGTGTAGCTGTGGGCGCTGCCGTAGCAGGAGGCCGCACTGGCGGTGGATGCGGTCCCGACGAGCCCGGTACCGGCGAGCGCGGCGGTCGCGACGATGGCGGCAAGGCGCTTGCGGATGTACATGGAAACCCCCTGGTCGGCCCCGAGGTATACGCCGCCATGGCGTACCCACGGGGACGTGAGTGAGAAGCTGGTACAGCTTCGAGGGCTGACCCTGCACAAACCTTGCAGGAACCTGGAAGGGTTCGAAGACCGGTTCCGAAGCCGCGCCCACGGTCACCGCCGGAGCAGATCGACCATCCTCGCCGTCCCCTCCTCGTCGGCGGCCTCGGCCGCGGAGTCGAGCGCGCGCCGCATCAACTCGTAGTAGGGCACGAGGAGTTCCGAGCTGATGTCCTGACCCTCCGCCGTGTCGAGCAGGGTCTGGTTTCCGGCGGACTGCATGGCCAGGTTGGAGGCCACCCCCGTCGTGTAGTCGCCGCTCTTCAGATGCTCGGCGGTCTGATGCGCCGCGGGGGCCATCGCCACGAGCCAGTCGCTCAGCAGCGCGGCGAACGCCGCCGGATCGATGCTCTCCTTGCGGATCAGGGCGAAGGCGTGGGTGATCCCGGCGAACATCCCCGACATGGCGCTCAGGAGCGCCACATCATGCAGCGCCGCGAACCCCGCGTCGCCGCCGACGTAAGTGGCCCCGGTGGGAACCGCGAGCGTCTCCCGGTGCTCGTCGAACAACTCCCGCGATCCGCTGTAGAAAACGTACCCACCGGATTCCGGGACACCGATCATCGGCGGTACGGCCATGATCCCGCCGTCCAGATAGCGTGCGCCCCGCTCACGGGCCCACTCGGCACGGGCCCGCGCCTGCGCGGGGGTGCTGGTGATCAGGTTGACCACGTCCTTGCCGGCCAGGTCGACACCTCCCAGCGCCTCGTCCACAGAGGCGTCGTCCAGAAGGACGACGACGACCAACTGGTTCGCGGCCACAGCGGTGGCGACGCTCTCGGCGACCTTGGCGCCTTCGGCGGCCAGCGCCTCGGCACGAGCGGCAGTGCGGTTCCAGACGGTGAGCGGATGACCGGCCGCCAGCCAGGTGCGGGCCAGGGCGGTGCCCATCGCACCCAGGCCGAGCAGGGTCACAGGGGTCTTCGCCGGTGCTTCAACAGTGTTCTGTGTCATGCCGTCAGCCTCTCCCCGGTACGAAAGGTCATCAAGTACGCACTTGGGAGTGGGTGGTTACCCTGGGGTGAGCGAGCAGGTGGGAGGGGTGGGGCATGACGACGCTGAACCGGCCGGGCAGGCCGGAAGGACACGTGTGCGGGATCGACACCGCGATGGAGGTGATCGGCGGCAAGTGGAAGGTGCTGATCCTCTGGGCCCTCCACGACCAGCCGCACCGCCGCTTCGGCGAGCTGCGCCGCCTGGTGCCGGGCGTGACCGAGAAGGTGCTCGCCTCGCATCTGCGCGAGATGGAGGACGACGGCATCGTGCGCCGCGTCTCCTACGACGAGGTGCCGCCCCGCGTCGAGTACTCCCTGACGGAGGACGGCACCCGCCTCAACAAAGCCCTCGAGCCGCTGGGCGACTGGGGCCGCGAACGGGCCGCCCGCTAGGCCCCGGGTGTACCGGCCGCAAGCGGCGCGAACAGATCCACGCCGTTGCCGTCGGGGTCGAGGACGGTCGCGTACCGCTGGCCCCAGAACGCGTCGAACGGCTTGAGCTCCGTGCCGGCCCCGGCCGCCGTCAGTGCCGCGTACTGCGCGTCGACGTCGGCCGCGTCCGCACACAGGAACGCGAGCCCGATCCGCCCGCCCCCGGCCGGCGGCTGCCACTCGGGCATGAAGGACCGGATCGTGGTCTCCGTGTCCAGGGCGAACCGGAGCCCGCCCGGCAGCGTCACCTCCACATGCGGCTCCTGCTCGGCCCCCTCGGCGAAGTCGAGCCCGAGCTTCCGGTAGAAGGCCACGGACGTGGCCATGTCCGAGACGACGATGCCGATCATGTCGAAACGCGGTGTGGGTGCGGTGTGCGTAGTCATGCCTCGACCGTAGGGCGGGTCGGCTCCCCGCGTCTTGAACGAATCGGACACGCGCCTGCCTGATGGCACGCGCGCCTGCCCGGTGGCGCGTATGCGCCTGGCGCGCGCCTTCTTTCACCAGCGCACTTCGCAGGCCCCTGCGCACGTCACATGCAGGGCGCATGCGCCTGGGCGGTGATCGGCATGTCGTCAACCATGGCTTTACATCCGGCTGTTGCCGGCAGTCCGAGAGGGAGTCGCATATGTCCTCTGCCAGCCCCTACGCCACGAGCTGGGAAACCTACTGGGCGACAGCGGAAGCCGAAGGCCACGCTTCCTTGTGGGACACCGAGCCCGAACGGGCCAGCGCCCAGGACTGGCCGCACTTCGCCGGCCTGCTGCCCGCCGGCCGGCCCCTGCTCGACCTCGGCTGCGGCAACGGAACCCAGACCCGCCACCTCGCCCGCCACCACGACCACGTCATCGGCGCGGACGTCTCCGCCGCCGCGATCAGGACCGCCCGGTCCCTCGACCCCGGCCGTACCTATCTGGTGCTCGATCTGCTCGACCCGGACGCCGTGGCCGCGCTGCACGAGAAGCTGGGCGACGTGAGCATCTACATGCGCACCGTCCTGCACCAGATCCACCCGGACCACCGGCCCGCCTTCGCCGAAGGTCTGCGCACCCTGCTCGGCGCGGACGGGGTGCTCGCCTGCACGGAACTCGCGCCCGCCGCCGAGCCCTACCTCCATGAGCTCGTGGAGCGCCACGGCCCGCCGCCCGGGCTCACCCGGGTCATGGCCACCGGAGTGCGGCCGGGCAGCGTGGGGCGCGACGAAGTGCTCGACCTGCTCGGTGCCGAGGACTTCGCGGTCCTGGCCGAGGCGGACACCGCCATCCCTCTGAGCCACCGGCTCACCACCGGTGAACGCCCCGAGGTCCCTGCCTACTTCGTGGCCCTGCGCCGTACCTCGGCGCGCCATTAGAGTCGGCCGGGTGATCGATACCAGCCCGTTCGGCGCCGCCCCGCTGCCGACCGCACCGCCCAAGGACCCCGAGGTCTGGGCCGTGCGCGGCCTGGCGGGGTATGCGCCGGTGCTCGACGCCGATGAGCACCGCAGAGCCGCGGCGCTCCGTCGTGAGGCGGACCGTGAGATCTATGTGGCCGCGCACACCGCGCTGCGGGTGGTGATCGGTGCCTGTCTCGGCGAGGACCCCCTGGCCGTGCGCTTCACCCGCGAGGACTGCCCGGGCTGCGGCGGTCCGCACGGCAGGCCCGCGCTCGCCGGGACGTACGGACGTCACGAGGCCGTGGGCCCGCAAGCCCACCCTGAGTCCGACGTCGCGCCCCCGCTGCACTTCTCGCTCTCGCACACACACGGCCTGGCGCTGATCGCCTTGGCCGCGACCCCGGTGGGTGTCGACGTCGAGGCCCTGCCCGGGGCGCGGGCCGTGGCTGATGTGGCCGGCACTCTGCACCCGGACGAGCGCGGGTTCCTCGCACAACTCCCGGCAGAGGAGCGGCCGTTCGCGTTCGCGCGCTGCTGGACCCGCAAGGAGGCCTACCTCAAGGGCACCGGGGAGGGCCTGGGCGGCGGGGGCTTCGCGCGGACCGTGGTGGGAGCCGCCGCGCACCCGTTGCCGCTGCCCGGCTGGACGCTCACCGACGTACGGGTGCCGGATGGGTACGCGGCCGCCATCGCCGTACGCGACTGACCCGCGCCGCGCGTACGCGACGGACACGCACCGCGCCGTACGCGACCGACAGTGCCGTGGCCGTACGCGACTGACCCGCGCCGTACAGTGCTTGCCCGCCCGACCGCGCCGGACCCCTCTGGAGTGCCCATGTCCCGCGTCCTGCTCTGCACCCGCACCACCGACTACCGTCACGACGCGATCCCCGCGGCCGCCGCGGCCGTGACCGCCCTGCTCGCCGAGCAGGGGAGCCGGGCCGACCTGACCGAGGACCCGAGCGCGCTCGAAGGGGACCTCGACCGCTACGCCTGCGTCGTCTTCCTGCTCACCAGCGGCGACATCCTGACCGAGACGGCACGCAGGGCCCTGCGGACCTACGTCGAGGGCGGCGGCGGATTCGCCGGGGTGCACTCGGCCGCCTGCACCGAGTACTCCTGGCCGTACTACGGCGAGCTGCTCGGCGCCCGTTTCACCCGCCACCCCGCGTACCAGCCGGGCCGTGTCGACGTCGTCGACCGGGCCCACCCGGCGACGCAACACCTGCCCCGCCACTGGGACTTCACCGACGAGTGGTACGACTTCGACCGCCGTCCCGCCGACGCCCGCGTCCTCGCCCACGCCGACGAGTCCTCGTACGACCGCGAAGGCGGCGGCATGGGCGGCGACGGGCATCCGCTGGTGTGGTGCCGGGAGCAGGGGGCGGGGCGGGTCTTCTATACGGCGCTCGGGCATGCGGAGGAGGCGTACGCGGACGACAGGTTCCTGGCGCACCTGGCCGGCGGACTGGCCTGGGCGGCCGGGCGCGCATGAGGCAACCCGAACCGCCCGACCGGCCCGGAGCCGCTACGCGTCGCCCTCCCGGACGGTGAACTGGAAAGAGAACCCGTGGCGTTGGTCCCCCACCTTCAGCTGGTGTTCGGGCAGCACGCCGGGCCCGCAGGACTCGGATCCGATGCCCTGCCGTCGTGCGTCGAGATGGAGCCAGAGCGTGTCGCCCGCGACCAGGTCCGGGCGGTGCTGTGCCGCGTCCAGGTCGGCCGTGGACCACGGGCGCGCGGTGAACGAGAACCCTGCTCCCGCCACCTTGAAGCACCGCTGTCCGTCGGTGAGTTCGAGCCACCGCGCGTCCGCCCGTGCACCGTTCTCCTGCGGGCGGACATAGGGCGTCTGGAGCCCGGCCACGTCGGCCGACCAGACCCCGAGCATCGCCGCCGCCCCCGTGTCCGGATATGCCTCACCGGGACCCGCGCCGAACCAGCTCACCCGGTCGTACGCCACGGGAAGCCCGAGCCGCACGCCGAGCCGGGGAAGCGGCACCGTCCAGTCGCCCTCGGGCTCGACCAGCACGTCGAGGGCCAGACGGATACCGTTCGAGATCCAGCGGTACGTGGTGCGCAGGGCCAGATCGCTCGCGGCCGGCGCCACCCTGGTCCGTACGGTCAAAGCGTCGGGCGCCGACTCCACCGCGTCCACACGGTGTTGCATCCGGTCCAGGCCCAGCGCACGCCACCGCGCGGCGACCGAAGACCCGGTCGCCCAGGACATCCCGTTGTCGTTGTCCGTCGGAGCCCGCCAGACATCGAGTCCGAAGCCGTTCACCGGAACCCCGCCGACGGCAAGCAGCGTGCCGGTGCGGGCGTCGAACGTGCCCGCCCCCAGCGTGATCAGCCCGCCCTCGCGCACCGGAGCCGCACCGCCCGGGTCGGGGAGCTGCATCCCGCCCTCGACCGGCAGTTGGGCCCACGCCACCACATGCCCCCGCTCCGCCCACGCCGTCTCCTTCGCGAGCCGCGCCCGCAGCGTCCACTGCGTCTCGGCGTCCGGATCACGCCGCGGCGGTGCGGGCAGCCGCACCTCGGCGCTCTCGCCCGCAGGCACGGCGGGCACGTCGAGGACGCCCTCGCGGACCGTCACTCCATCCTTCTCGTACGACCAGGTGAACTCCAGATGCGACAGATCCGCGAAGTCATACAGATTCCGCACCCGTACGACCCCGTCCCGGCCGTCCCCGTCCATCCGCACCGGCTGGATCACCGACTTGAAGTCGAGGAGCCCCGGTGACGGGGTCCGGTCCGGGAACAGCAGCCCGTCGCAGACGAAGTTCCCGTCGTGCAGCTCCTCGCCGAAGTCGCCGCCGTACGCATAGCCGTACTCGGGATGCGCGAGGCCGTGGTCGATCCACTCCCACACGAAGCCGCCCTGCAGCCGCGGATACGTCTCGAACAGCTCCTGGTACTCGGCGAGCCCGCCAGGACCGTTGCCCATCGCGTGCGCGTACTCGCACTGGAGGAACGGCATCGCGCGGCGCCGGGCGTCCGACTCGGCGTCGGGCAGCGGCTGTTCCTCGCCCCGCCCGATCGCGGCGACCTCCGCGTGATCCGCGTACATCCGCGAGTAGAAGTCCGTGTCCTTGCAGGACAGGTCGCCCTCGTAGTGGATCGGCCGGGACGGGTCGCGCTCACGGATCCAGGCGGCCATCGCGGTCAGACCCTCGCCCGTGCCGCATTCGTTGCCGAGCGACCAGATGACGACCGACGGATGGTTCTTGTCGCGCTCGACCATCCGGGCCGCCCGGTCGAGGAGTGCCGGGGTCCAGCGCGGATCGGCGACCGGGTTGCCGCGCCAGTCCACCGCGTGGAAGCCATGGGTCTCCAGATCGCACTCGTCGATCACCCACAGGCCCAACTCGTCGCACAGGTCCAGGAATACAGGGTGCGGCGGGTAGTGGCTGGTGCGGACGGCATTGATGTTGTGCCGCTTCATCAGGAGCACGTCTTCGCGCATGGTCTCCGGATCCAGCGCCCGGCCGGTCTCCGGGTGGAACTCATGGCGGTTGACGCCCCTGAACAGCAGCGCCCGGCCGTTGGCCTTGATCAGCCCGTCCTCGACCCGCACCGTACGGAAGCCCACCCGCAACCGGACCCGCTCGCCCGCCGTCACCAACTCGCCCTCGTACAAACGCGGTTGCTCGGCCGACCACGGCTCGACGGGCACGGTCACGCCCTCGCCGGTGGCCGTGTCGATGCCCAGCTCGGGGACCAGGACCCGGCCCGCCGGTTCGCAGTCGACCCGCAGGGTGCCTTCGCCGCTCTCATGGTCGTACGAGGCGTGCACGAAGTGGTCGCGGACCGCGCCCTCGGGCCGGTGCAACAGGGTCACGTCGCGGAAGATCCCCGGCAGCCACCACTGGTCCTGGTCCTCGAGGTAACTCCCCGACGACCACTGGTGCACGCGCACGGCGAGCACATTGCCGCGCTCGCGCAGCAGCGGCGCCACCGCGAACTCGTGCGGCAGCCGGGAGCCCTTGAACTCGCCGAGTTCGGTGCCGTTCAGCCAGACCCGGGCGCAGGACTCGACCCCGTCGAAGCGCAGCACGGCTTCACCCCCGGCCGGCCAGTCGGGCGGCAGGTCGAAGACCCGCAGATGGTCGCCGGTCGGATTCTCGGTCGGCACGAACGGCGGGTCGACCGGGAAGGGATAGAGAACATTCGTGTACGCGGGGGCGCCATGCCCCTGGAGCACCCAGTGACCGGGCACCCTCAACTCGCCCCAGGCGGAGGCGTCATAGCCGTCCGCCGCGAAATCCGTGTCCGCGCCCGCGTGCGGGGTGAGCCGGAAGCGCCAGCTTCCGTTGAGGGACAGCCGGGCCGTGTCCGAGCCCGGGGGCCAGGCGCGCGGGGGCAGGGTGCCGGTGCCGGGGGAGACGTCGACGAGATAGGCGAGGTCGGTCATACATCCGATCCTCACCCGGTCCCGGACGCGTACGGAAGGGCCGGAGACTTGGATATACGGGGCAATGGTTGGACGAATGCAGCGCCCTACGGGATCTGCGGGACATGCCGAAGGCCCGTCGGTCCCGGGGCGCGCGGGACATGCCGAAGGGCCCGTCGGTCAGGCCGCCACAGCCGGCCGACGGGCCCTTCTACCCCGGTGCCCGGCCAGGCACCGGCTCTACCGGTACGGGGAGTGGTGAACAACAACTCCCCGTACCGGAGCCTGCGTTGACAACCCGCGAGAGGGCTCAGTGGAGCTTGCGCCCCTTGGCCTCCATGGCCGCGCGGCCGATGGCGCCCTTCATCTTCCAGTCACGCCGGATCTCCGCCCGCAGCCGCGCGTCGGTCTTGGCGAGGATGCGCTGGTTCTCGCGGATCAGCTTGCGGTAGCTCTCCAGGCGCCGCTGGGACAGCGAACCGTCCTCCAGTGCGGCGAGCACCGCGCAGCCCGGCTCCGCCTCATGGGCGCAGTCGTGGAAGCGGCACTGCTCGGCCAGGCTCTCGATCTCCGAGAAGACCTGCCCGACCCCGGACTCGGCGTCCCACAGACCGACACCCCGCAGACCGGGCGTATCGATCAGGACACCGCCGCCGGGCAGCGCGAGCAGATTGCGGGTGGTCGTGGTGTGCCGGCCCTTGCCGTCCACGTCACGGATGGCCTGGACCTCCATGACCTCCGCACCGAGCAGTGCGTTGGCGAGCGTGGACTTGCCCGCGCCGGACTGGCCGAGCAGCACGCTCGTACCGCCGGCGACGACGGCCTGCAGAATCTCGATGCCCTCGCCGTCGGCGGCGCTGACCGCAAGGACCTGGACACCGGGAGCGGTGGTCTCGACGTCGTCGACGAGATACGAGAGAGCCGTCGGGTCCGGCACCAGGTCGGCCTTGGTCAGGACGATCAGCGGCTGGGCCCCGGACTCCCAGGCGAGCGCCAGGAACCGTTCGATCCGGCCGAGGTCCAGGTCCCCGGTCAGCGGTACCGCGATGATCGCGTGGTCGACGTTGGCGGCGAGGATCTGGCCCTCGGACCGCTTGGACGAGGTGTTGCGGACGAAAGCCGTACGCCGTGGCAGGTAGCTGCGTACCAGCGGCGGGTCGGCGACGGTGTCGACGGCGGCCCAGTCACCGGTGCAGATGACCTTCAGCGGGTCACGGGGTGTGACGAGCGCGGTGTCGGCGCGCAGCGTGCCCTCGGCGGTCACGATGTCGCACAGACCGCGGTCGACGCGCACCACACGGCCCACGACGAGGCCCTGCTCGGCGTACGGCGCGAAGGTGTTGTCCCACTCCGTGTCCCAGCCGTACGGGATCAGGGAGTCGGGGGAAGAGGGGGTGGTGTGGGTGGAACGGTCGGACGAGTTCAACTCGGGGGAGCCCTTCGAAAGGGATGGCCCCGGCGACACGCGCGGTGCGGAGGATCAGCCGGTGGCCACGGGGTGGGTGGAGACGTACATGCGGACAGCTTCCGTCGCGACGACAGTCATCAGGCCCACCTCCCATTGATCCAAAGTGTGTGTGACAGCCACTGACCGTGTGGTCCTCGGCTCGACGGATGAAAGGTAACCCGCCGCACCGGTGCGGCGCCAAGGGTTTTTCGCTGCGGCCTCAGAGCTGCGGCTTCAGGGGGGAGCACACCCACCAGCGCCATGTCCGATTCCCGCCAGCCGCCCCGGCGGGGACACCGCACACTGGAAGCGTGATCGACCAGGACACGGCCTACGAAGCCGTACGCAGCCGGGACCCCCGCTTCGACGGGGAGTTCTTCTTCGCCGTGGCGACCACGGGCATCTACTGCCGCCCGAGCTGCCCGGCCATCACCCCCAAGCGGCACAACGTCCACTTCTACCCGACCGCCGCCGCGGCCCAGGGCGGCGGCTACCGTGCCTGCCGCCGCTGCCGCCCCGACGCGGTCCCGGGCTCGGCGGACTGGAACGCGCGCGCCGATGTCGTCGGCCGCGCCATGCGCATGATCACCGACGGGGTCGTGGACCGCGAGGGCGTCCCCGGCCTCGCGACCCGCCTCGGCTACAGCGCCCGGCAGGTGCAGCGCCAGCTCACCGCCGAGGTGGGCGCGGGACCCGTCGCCCTGGCCCGCGCCCAGCGCGCCCATACCGCCCGCGTCCTGCTGCAGACCACCGCGCTGCCCGTCACGGACGTGGCCTTCGCGGCCGGATTCGCCAGCGTCCGGCAGTTCAACGAAACCGTCCGCCAGATCTACGCCCGCACCCCGAGCGAGCTGCGCACCGAGACCGGCACCAAGACCGCCAAGGCCGTGTCGAGCGGCGCGGGAGTCCCGCTGCGGCTCGCCTACCGGGGCCCGTACCACGCCGCCTCCGTCTTCGATCTGCTCGCCGCCGAGGCCATCGACCGGATCGAGGAGGTCGCCGGAGAGCCCGGCGCCCGTACGTACCGCCGCACGCTCCGTCTCCCGCACGGCACCGGTATCGCCGCCGTCGACGAGCTCGCCCCCGGGCCGTGGCTCGAGGCCCGGATCCACCTCACGGATCTGCGCGACCTCACCACCGCGGTGCAGCGGCTGCGCCGGCTCTTCGACCTGGACGCCGATCCGTACGCCGTCGAGGAGCGCCTCACCGACGACGCGCGCCTGGCCGCGCTGATCGCGCGGCGGCCCGGTCTGCGCTCGCCCGGCGCCGCGGACCCCGAGGAGTTCGCCCTGCGCGGCGTGCTCGGCCGCGAGGAGTCGCGGCGGGTGCTCGCGGAGTACGGCACCCCGCTGGCCGACCCCTGCGGCACCCTGACGCACCTGTTCCCCGAACCCGCCCTGCTCGCCCACGAGTTGCCCCTCGCGAAGGCGCTCACCGACGGCTGGGTACGACTGGATCCGGGAGCGGACAGGGACGACGCCGAGGCGGCGCTGCGCGCCGTCGCGGGGGTGGCGCCCCGCACCGCGGCCCTCATCCGGATGCGCGCGCTCGGCGACCCCGATGTCGCACCGCCGGACGAACCGTCCGCGGACACCTGGCGTCCATGGCGCTCCTACGCGCACCGCCACCTGTGGACCGACCGTACCGAGAAGGAACTCCAGCGATGACCACGTCCCGCACCACCGTGTACTACACCACCGTCCAAAGTCCCCTCGGCGAGCTCCTGTTGACGGGTGACGGCACCGGCGCGCTCAGCTCGCTCTCCGTACCCGGGCAGAAGGGCGGACGCACCGTCCAGGACGGCTGGGTCCGCAAGCCGGAGGCCTTCGCCGCTGCCGAGCGGCAGCTCGCCGCGTACTTCCGGGGTGAACTTGAGGAGTTCCACCTGGAGTTCCGCACGGAGGGCACGGCCTTCCGCGAGCAGGTGTGGGCGGCGCTCGACGCCGTCCCCTACGGCGCCACCACCACGTACGGCGCCATCGCGCGCAGCATCGGGGCCTCGCGTGCGGCCGTCCGTGCGGTCGGCGGCGCGATCGGTGCCAACCCGCTGCTCATCGTGCGCCCCTGCCACCGCGTGATCGGTTCCGACGGCACGCTCACCGGATACGCGGGCGGCCTGGAACGCAAGGAGCGGCTGCTCGGCCTGGAAGGCGTGCTGGGAACACAGCCCTCCTGAGCCGGGCAGCCGCCCGAGGAGCCGACCCGCCGGGCCGCCACCCGGTGGGTCAACACCCGTTCTACGCGGCCGAGTCGGCCTCCCCGCGGGCGCGCCGGACCGCGTACCAGCCGCCCGCGACAAGCAGCGCGGCCGCACCGGCGAGCGACGCGACGGTCGCCCCGGTCGAGGCGAGCGAGCCGCTGCCCGAGCCGCCCGTACCCGTACCGCCGACGGAGCCCGCCGAGGATCCGCCCGTGGAGTCCGAGCCGCCCGTGGAGCCGGAGCCGCCGGCCGAGTCCGAGCCGCCCGACCCGGAGCCCACACCGTCCTTGAAGTCCACGGGGACGCGGACATCGGCGGAACGGTCCGCGGCCGCCGTGTGATCGGCGCGCGTGACGACCGCACAGCGGGTCTTCGTGCAGTCGGTGTACTCGTCCTCGGCGTCCACGGTCAGCTCGACCTCGAACGAACCGTCCGCGCCGAACGGCACCGTGGCGTCCTCGTAGCCCGCGGGCGGGTCCGAGTTGATCCAGGCCGACGCGCCGCCCTTGCCGGTCATGTCGGCACCGCCGACACAGGGGGTGGGGACTTCGCCGGCGCCGTTGTCGACACAGAGGGCGAGGTAGATGCCCTTCCCGTCGTCGTAGCCGGTGCCGGAGACCTTGATCTTCTGGTCCTCGGCGGCGAGTTCGTGCACCGGCGTCACGGTGAGCTCCTGGCCCTCGGGCCCGGTGGCCGTGCCGGTGCCGTTGGGCTCCTCGCCGCTGCTGCCGCCGGTCGTACCGCCGTCGCCCGAACCACCGCTCGCGGACTCGGCGTTGACGGTGAGCGTGGCCGCGGCGGTACGGGTCGTGCCGGCCGCGTTCTTGAACTCGGCGCGGTACCGGTAGCCGTCCTGCGCGGCCTTCGCGGCGAAGTCCAGGGTGTTCCCGCGCGCGCCTTCGACGTTCTTCCAGGTCTGGCCACCGTCCGGGCTGACCTGCCACTGCACGGCCGGTTCGGGCTCGCCCTCGGCCGTCGCCGTGAGGGTCACCGCGTCGCCGGACTCGACGGAGAGGTCCTGGGGAGCCTGGGTGACCTTGGGGGAGGTCTGGCGCACATAGCGGGTGACCGTGCCGGCCGGATCACCGACGTACAGGACCGCGCCGCCGTCGGTGGCTTCGACGCTGGTCGAGGTCGCCGCGCTGACGAAGGGGAAGGTGATCGGCTGCGAGATCTCCGTCAGCTTCCCGGTGTCGTACGTCATCACCGAGTCGGTGCTGTCGGCAGCCGGGTTGTTGGACGGGTGCGGGTCGCGCCAGGCCACCGCCGCGCGGTCGCCGGAGAAGGCGGCGTCCTGCGGGAAGTCGACGCCGTCACCGGCCACCTTCCCGATGAGCTCCCCGTCCTTGCTCAGGACGTGCACATCCGTGCCGTGGCTGTACCAGACGGAGCCGGTGGCCGGGTCGACCTCGATGAACCGCTCGTGCTCGCCGGTGGCGGGGACATCGATGGTCTTGTCCACCTCGAACGTGTCCGTGTTCACGCGGTACACGCGCTTGTTCCCGCTGGCCCCGCCGTCGGCGAACCACACGGCCTTGCGCTCCTTGTCGAAGGCGAACTGGCTGCCGCCGGGGAGCGTCAGGGTCCGCCGGACGACGCCGGTCGCGGTCTCCACCTCGCTGAGCTTGGAGCCCTGGGCGATGAGCGTGGTGCCGGCGCTCGGCCCGGCGCCGACATCGTGCACGGTGGTGCCAGGGAGCCAGACGCCGGAGGCGTTCTCGTCGCCGTCCTTCGCCGTGCCCAGGCCCCTGACGAAGTACTGGAAGACCACTCCGTCACCGGCCAGCGGCCCGGCGAACCGGTAGACGGTCATCTCCTTGATGTCGCCGTTCGCGCGGGGGCCCTTCTGGATGTGGTCCTTGACCGCGCCGGTCGCGGGATCGAGCACATACAGGCCCGACTCGTTGACGTCCGCGGTGTCGGGCACGTTGTCCGAGCCCACGTACAGCTTCTTGGACTCCGGGTGGACCAGGAGGTCCCGGGGCACACCGGCCGTCTTCGTCCGGAAGGTGTCGTCCGCCTTGTAACTCACCGTCCCCTCGGGGACGTCCACGCCCTCGCCGGGATCGACCGGGCCCGCGCCCTTGAACGTCACCGGGATCCGGACGTCCTGCGAGCGGTCGCCGGCCGCGCGGTGGTCGACACGGGTGATGACGGAACAGGTCACCTTGGTGCAGTCGAGCCCGCTGTCCTTCGCCTTGAGCTCCAGATCGACGGCGAAGGAGCCGTTCGCCCCGTACTCGGTGGCGAGTTCACCGGCGTTGGAGTCGCCCTCCGGCACGATCCACGCCGAGGACTTCGCGCCGCCCGAGGTGGCCGCGCCGCCGACGCAGGGGCTGGGCACGCGGTCGTCGCCGTTGTCCTTGCAGAACGCGACATAGATGCCCTTGGACTCGTCGTACCCCTCGCCCGTGACATGGACCGTCTCGCCGGCCGGGTCCAGGTCCGCGGACTTGGCGACCGTGAGCTTCTGGCCGCTCCTGCCGAGCCCGGTCTCGGCCGAGTCGGCGGCGGACGCGGGGCCGGAGAGCGTCAGGCCGGCGACGGACCCGCCGAGCACGAGCGCGGCGGCGGTCAGGGCGGCGGCCGTACGTCTACGACGGTTCGTACGGCGGCCAGTTGGCACGGATATCGATGTCATGGGTTCCTCGTCGAAAGCGGAGGTGCGGGCGGCGCACGTGGGGTGACGGACATGCGGCGCACGTGGGTGTGGCGCGGGGTCCGAGTCGTGACTCGGACCCCGCGCCGGGGCCATGCGGGACTGCCGGATGAGGCGGGGGACTCCGGAAGTCCGGTGGGACTACTCGAAGGTGACCGGGACCGCCACGTCGTACTTGCGGTCCTCGGCGTCGAAGTGGTCCGCCTTGGTGAAGATCGCGCACTCGTCCACGGTGCAGTCGACCTGGTCGTTGATGACGGGGTTCACGTAGATGTTCGCCGAGAAGGAGCCGCCCGCGGTGAACTTGGAGGTGTTGGCCACGGTGCCGCCGAACAGGTTGTTCACCCAGTGCGAGGCGCCGGTCGTGCCGGTCTCGTCCTGGCCGCCGAGGCACGGACCGGGCTTGGCGCCGGCCGCCGGTATCTTGCACAGCGCCACGTACACGCCCTGCGCGCTGTTGTAACCGCTGCCGGTCACGGTGATGATCTGGCCGCTCGCGCTGAGGGTGTCCGGCGCGTTGAGCGTCAGGTTGTACGTCGTACCACCGTCGGTGACGGTGCGGGTCGCCGTCGCCGCCGAGGCGGAACCGGCGAGGCCGACGGTGAGCGCGGCGGCGAGGGCACAGACGCCGATCCGCGCGGAGGTACGGGCAGGCAGAAGCGCACGCATGAATACGAGCACCTTTCACGTCATGAGCACCGCAGGGGGGGGCGGCACTTAGGTAAGGCATACCTAAGCTCAGCTTTGTTCATGTGTCAATCGTGCGCACGCCCGCCTCCGGCGTGCCACAACTCCCTTACGCCTCAGTCACCTTGACCGCTCACCACCCCGGCCTCACTCGTCCTCCAGACGCCAGCTGTGCACCCATTCCGGGACGATCCGGATCACTTCCTGGCAGGAACGAGACCTCGCGCGCCGACTACCGCGCCACCCAACCCCGTTCGTACGCGTGCCAGCCCAGTTGCAGCCGTGTCGTGACCCCGGTGAGTTCCATCAGGCGCTTCACGCGGCGCTGCACCGTCCGCAGCCCCAGGTCGAGTTGCTTGGCGACGCTCGCGTCCGTGAGGCCCGCGAGGAGCAGGGAGAGGATCTCGAGGTCGGTCGCGTCCGGGCCGTCGGACTCCTCGGCGTACAGCGCGTCGTCCTCGCCGAGCCGCAGCGGCAGCGCCTCGCGCCAGACGGAGGAGAACAGGCCGTAGAGCGACTCGAGCAGCCCGCTCGCATGCACCACGAGGGCCGCGGGCTCCGCGTGGCGCGAGGTGAGCGGGACCATGGCCAGGGTGCGGTCGGCGATGACCAGCTTGGTCGGGACCCGGTCCACGACCCGTACCTGCTCGTCGCGGCGCAGGGCGGTGGAGAGTTCGAGCAGCCCCGTCGGCAGATCGAGCACCGCGCGCTCGACGATCACGCGATACGCCACGCCCCGCGCCGTCGCCTGCGCCTCGGCCTTGTTGTCGTACCCGGACACCACCGTGGGCCGCCCGGTGACCAGCGCGCAGACCTCCTGGGTCGCGCCGAGCTGAAGCTGGAGGAAGCGCTGGGCCACCGCGCCCGCACCGGTGACGACCTCGACGAGATCGTGCACCGACGGCTCGTCGACCTGGGCGCGGTACTCCTCGGCGAGCAGCGCCGCCGCCAGCTCGGCCTGCTCCAGTTCATGGCGCTGCTGGGTGAGCAACGCGCCGAGCGCGACGCCCGGGGGAGCGGCGACCCAGCGGCCCTGGCGCGCGGTGGACTGGGCGGCCAGACCGTGGTGTTCGAGCCGGCGCAGCGTCCGCTCGGTCTCCACCTCGGCCAGCGCGAGCCGGTGCGCGAGATCGGCGACATCGGCCGCGCCCAGCATCACGAGCGCGCGGTAAGCCGTCTCCTGCGCCTCGTCCAGACCTATGGCCCCCAGCATCCGCGCTTACCCCTCACCCACGTACAAGATCCAGCCCCCGACCGGATACGGCCCCTCCGCCTGACCCGGTCCACGGCCGCGTACACGACGCGACCGCACGGACAGACCCTCCGTGGCGGGAAAGAGCCACGGCGGGAACCCGCCCGTCCACATCATCCCTGCACCAGGGGCCTCTCTGCCAATGTGTCGCCACCGCAGTTCCATGTGAGGGAGAGGTATGCGCCGGATATCCCGAAAGGCCCTGGGGGTGGCCACCGCCGCCACGCTGGCCGCAACTCTGGCGACGCCTTCCGCGGCGGCGCCGCGGCAGGAGGACCGGCCGCTGGTCGGCAGCCAGGCCGCACGTTCCGAGGGGCAGGGCGCACAGCAGCGCACCGTCACGTTGATCACCGGTGACCGGGTCCTGGTGACGACGAACGGGGCGGGCCGCAGCGCCGCCACCGCGCTGCCGCGCGAGGACGGCACGGTGCCGTTCCTGCAGACCCGCGAGAGCGGCAAGGACCTGTACGTCTACCCCGAAAGCGCCACCGAGGCGCTGGCCGCGGGCAAGGTCGACGAGCAGCTCTTCAACGTCACCGCCCTGATACGCCAGGGCTACGACGACGCGAGCGCCAAGTCCCTTCCCCTGATCGCCCTGTACGACCGGTCGATCGCCCGCTCCGTGCCCGCCACCCCGCGCGGCGCCGAGCGTGAGCGCGTACTGGACGTGGTCGACGGTGTCGCGCTGAGCGCCGACAAGGAGAAGGCCGCCGACTTCTGGGCCGACCTCACCAACCCCAAGTCCCTCCCCCAAGCTCTCGGCTCCGCTCGAGCAGGGGGGACCCCCATCGCCGGCGACCTCAAGAAGCTCTGGCTGGACGCCAAGGTCGAGACCACCCTCGACAAGTCGACCCAGCAGGTGCACGCCCCCGAGGCCTGGGCCGCCGGCTACGACGGCAAGGGCACCAAGGTCGCCGTCCTCGACACCGGCACCGACGCCGAGCACCCCGACCTCAAGGGCCGCGTCTCCGAGCTGAAGAACTTCACCGACTCGGACTCCGCCGAGGACCGCGACGGCCACGGCACCCACACCATCTCCACGGTCGGCGGCTCGGGTGTCGCCAGCGACGGCAAGAAGAAGGGTGTCGCACCCGGCACCGACCTGCTCAGCGGCAAGGTCCTCGACGACTCCGGCAGCGGCCTCCTCTCGTGGATCATCGCGGGCATGGAGTGGGCCGCCGTGGACGCCAAGGCCGATGTGGTCTCGATGAGCCTCGGCACCAGCGACCCCAGCGACTGCTCGGACCCGATGAGCCAGGCCACCGAGGAACTCGCCCGGAAGACGGGCACGTTGTTCGTGATCGCCGCCGGCAACATCGGCCGCGCGGGACACAACACCGTCTCCTCGCCCGGCTGCGCCCCGAGCGTCCTCACCGTCGGCGCCGTCGACCGCGAGAACGTCTCCGCCGACTTCTCCAGCCGCGGCCCGGTCCTCGCCACCCACACCCTCAAGCCCGAGATCACCGCGCCCGGCGTGGCGATCTCCGCGGCGAACGCGGGCGGACGCGGGGACTTGGCGTACCAGTCCATGAGTGGTACGTCCATGGCGACCCCGCATGTCGCGGGCGCCGCCGCGATCCTCAAGCAGCGCCACCCCGACTGGAGCGGGCAGCAGATCAAGGCCGCCCTCGTCTCCTCCGCCGACACGGACGTCACGGGAGACGTCCGTGAGACGGGCGGCGGCCTGCTCGACGTCAAGGGAGCCGTCGACCAGCAGGTGGTCTCCTCGCCGACGCTGCAGGCCGGCACCTTCAACTGGCCGCAGGACAGCAGCGACCGGACCACCGTCGACGTCCCGTACACCAACAACTCCGACCAGGCGATCCGTCTCGACCTCGCCGTCGAAGGGGTCACGGGCAACGACGGCACCCGCGTCCGCTCCACGGTCGCGAAGTTCGACAAGCGCTCCGTGACCGTGCCCGCCGGCGCCACGGTCAAGGTCCCGCTGACCATCGACCCGACCGCGCGCCTGGCCGCCAACCAGTACGGCGACCTCACCGGACGGGTCGTCGCGACCAGCCGCGGCACCACCGTCTCCACGCCGTTCGCGCTCTACATCCAGCCCGAGACCGTCACCCTGCGGATCAAGATGATCGACCGCCTGGGCAAGCCCGCGGATGGCGCCTCCTCGGTCGACGTGATCTCCACCGACGTCCACAAGGGCGAGCGGCGCTTCAACGAGGGCGCCACGGACCTCACGTACGAACTGCGGGCCGGTTCCTACTTCCTGACCGGCTACCTCACCACCCCCGACGCGGGCGAGGGCGCCACGGCCACCGACTCGCTCACCTATCTCGCGCGCCCGGAGATCGACCTGCAGCGCGACACCACCATCGTCCTGGACGCCCGCAAGGCGCACCGTCTGTCCGTCGACACCGACAGGCCGGTCGAATCGCGCGGCGCCACCCTCGAGTTCAGCCGTACGTGGGGCGAGAACTGGTGGCACGGCGGTACGGCCTCCGGCGGCCGCACGATCCGTTCGTACTACGCCTCGGTCGAAGGCCGCGCGGACGACGGCGAGTTCGAGTGGGGCAGCCACTGGCGGGCCGCGGCCCCACTGATCGACGAGCTGAAGGTCGAGGGCGGCCCGGTGCTGCACCCGACCACCGCGTCCACCACGTCCGTGAACCTGGACGGCACCGGCAAGGCGCAGCTCGTCGACGCCAAGTCCGGTACGCCCGAGGAGCTCGCGGCCGCCGGCGTCAAGGACAAGATCGCGATGATCAAGCTGCCGGCGGGCAGCACCTCGGTGGGGTCCGTGATGCAGAACGCGCAGAAGGCCGGCGCACGGGCGATCCTCGTCCACCGCGACGCACCCGGCCGCTGGTACCCGAGCGCCGGTTTCACCGGCGGCCCGCTGCCCGCGCTCGCCGTGCAGACCGCCGAGGCACAGGACCTGCTCGGCAGGCTCGCGCAGGGCGAGGTCACGCTGGCCTGGAAGGCGACGGCGAAGAGCCCGTACATGTACAACCTGTCGTTCCCGGACGAGGGTTCGCTGTACCGCGACCGCACCCACCGGGTGCGCGACAGCCGCCTCGGCAAGGTCGACACGACCTACCACGCGATGGGCGTGGCCGGTGACTACATCGACAACGTCTCGACGGTCCGCCCGGACGGCCGGACGTTCTTCTTCGGCGACATCGAGTCGGTCCCGACTCCCGGCAAGCGCACCGAGTTCTACTCCACCGAGGACGACGCGGCCTGGCAGCGCTCGCTCTCCAGCTCCTTCCCGTTCGGCGAGTTCATGGTCGACCGGACCCGCACCTACGAGCCGGGCTCGTCCCGCACCGAGAGCTGGTACGACGGCGTGATCACGCCGCGCGCCCGCCTCGACGCGAACGGCGAGCAGACCCTCGCGGCCGAGCGGCAGGGCAACCTGATCGGCTTCGAGTCGTCCGTGTACGGCGACGGTGAACACAGCGGTGAGCAGGGCGCGTTCGGCGACATCGGCAATCTGGAGCTGAAGAAGGACGGCGAGGTGATCGGCGACAGCTGGTTCCCGTACGGCGTCTTCGAGGTGCCGGCCGAGGAGGCCACGTACGAACTCACCCAGAACCTGATGAAGATCGGCGGCCACGCGCGGGTCTGGCAGCGCTCCCAGGAGATGCAGACCACCTGGAAGTTCCGCTCGAAGCTCGATGAGTCGGTGTACTCGCAAGGGCTCGGCATCCTCTTCCCGCGCTACGCGCTGCCCGAGGACGGTCTGAAGACGCTCGCGGCCGCGGACGGTCAGAAGATCGGCCTCAGCCTCACCGGACACGCGGGCTACACCCCGGGCGCCATCGCGTCGGCGAAGCTCTCGTACTCCTACGACCAGGGCGCGACCTGGACCGAGGCGAAGATCTCCGGCTCGGGTGACACCCGCACCGCGACGGTGGATCACGCGGGGGCGTCCGGCAAGCAGGTCTGGCTGAAGACCGAACTGACCGACACCCACGGTCATTCCGTCACGCAGACGGTGGTCCGCGCGTACGACGTGCGCTGACCTCCGTCACCCGCAAGACCGGTCCGCCGGGCGTCCTTCCCGTGGGGGGTGGGGCCGCCCGGCGGACCTCTTTTCTACGAGGCGTGCCGGCGCAGGAAGGCCGTTTCTTCACGCGGCGTTCTCGTGCAGGAAGGCCGCAAGGTGCTCGGCGAAACCCGGCGCCCGCGCGACGAAGTGGCCCGCACCCGGGTGCACACCGCGCTTCCCGTCGAGCGTGGCCGCGAGCGCGTCGCAGATCCGCTCGTGCGCGGCCGCATGATCCCCGGACACCACGAGCACGGGTACCCCGGCCTCCCGGATCACGTCGAGCCGGGGGCGCGCCTCGCCGGGCAGCCGGGCACCCTGCGCCCGCCGCACCCCGGCCACCACACCCTCCGGCAGCGGCCCTTCACCTACGGACGCGCCCGCGATACGCAGGAACTCCCGCAGCACCGAAGGGTCCGTATCCATCCCGTGCGTGAGCACCGCGTCGCCGATGCGCCCGAGCCGCGCCACGTCGGGATCGTCCGGTACGAGGTACGCGAGCGGCGGCTCGATCAGGGTGAGCGAGCGCACCCGGACAGGCGTGGCGGCGGCCGCGATCAGCGTGCCGAGGACGCCGTAGGAATGGGCGACGACGTGCGGGCGGCCGGCGAGCAGCGGCGCCAGGTCCAGGGCGTCGGCCTCGAAGTCCTGGCCCCGCTGGGGCGGTGGGCTCGGCGGATAGCCGCGGCGATGCACACGGGCCAGCGTCCACCGCTCCGCCAGCGGCGCGAGCGCGCCCCAGGTCGTCCGCGGACCCGCCCCGCCGTGCACCAGCAGGACCTCGGGCCCGGAGCCCTCGCGCACCACCACGATCTCGCCCATGGGATGTGAGCGTAACGACGTATGACGAAGGCCCCCGGCGGTCGTCCGGGGGCCAAGTCGTCGGTGAGGAGGGCGAGATGACTAATTCTCTACAGGAAGGATGTGAGAAGGAAGCCGTCTCATGGCCTCACCGGTCGAGGAGAGCGGAAGCGCTAAACCAGTCGAACCCCTTACGGGGAAGAGAAGGAAGCTCTCCCATGGCCTCGATGTCCTGCACGCTAGCAGTCACTCGGGAACCACGTCGCGCAGATTTTCCGGCGTGAGAATCCGCGACTCGGGGTGCAGCCCTTCCGGACGCCGCATTCCGATATACGTGACCGGACCCTCCGGCAGACTCCCGCCGTCCCACACCGTGACCTCGGCGCCCATGAGCTCAAGCAGCCAGCGCACGGTCAGCTGCTCCCGCTCGACGATGCCGCGCAGCAGCGTCTCGACCGTCACCTTGGTCTCCTCCACGCGGTTGGCCGCAGGGAATCCCTTCAGGTACAAGTGCAGCCAGTGCGCCCGCCACTGCCCGTCCTCGCCGCGCCGGAACACGAGCGGCAGCGCCACCCGGCCCGGACCGCGCAGATCCGACTTCATCCGCACGGTGCGCGGCTCGAACGGCCGGCCCCGCTGCTCGCCCTCGCGCAGCATGAACCCGAAGAAGGACTCCTCGACGTCCAGGAAGCTCTCACCGGAGAACAGCAGCACCTGCGGCACGATGAACATCCCGCGCACCGCCCCGAGACGCAGCTCGATGAACTCCGAAGCACCGTCGGGCGCTTCGACGACATCGCCGGAGTGCCGGCCCTCGACATCGGTCAGCTGCGTGTACGAGAGCCAGGTGACCTGCTCGTACTCCTCGTCAAGGATCACCGCCGACAGGTCGTAGTCGGTGGTCTCCTTGCGCTCCTTCCAGTACGTGAAGAAGCGCAGCAGCTCACCCTCGACCGGCGACACGGAGCCGCGCGGCAGCACACCGATCCCGGAGGAGACCGCCTTGCCGCTCAGCGGCAGAGCGACGTCCAGGACATCCGGGTCGACCAGGACGGGTCCGGGGTCCGGGAGCCGGCGCGCGATCTCGGCGTCGAGCACCGCGCTCAGCCGCTCCTTCGCCGCCGTCGGCAGCGCGGCCCGGGTGTCCTCGGTGACCCAGGCACGCCCGAGCCGGTTGATGAACACCCGGCGCGCGCCGCCCTGTTCGAGTCGGTCGCCCCGGTTGAGCAGATGCTGCCGTACGGACAGCAGGACGCGGCCCGCCACCTGCGGCGCCGTTTCCCGCACCGCGTCGAGCACGCGCGCCCGCGTCTCGTCCGAGTCCGCCGTGCGAAGCAGCCGGTCCACCGACCGCAGCAGCACACCGGGCGCGGACCTGAGCAGCTCCACGGCCCCCGTGAGATCACCCGCGCCGAGCAGCTCCTCGGTCCGGCTCGCGAACGACCGCACCCGCTGCTCACCGCGCGCGACCGCGAACACCTGGGCGGCGTACGGCCACTGCGGGTACTCGTGCGGGTGCAGCCGCTCACCGAGCCGCTTCCACGGCTCACGGTGCACGGCGACATCGGCGAGCTTCGCGGGCGAAGCCTCGACCACGGCGTCGAGACCGGCGAGCAGCGCCCGCCGCAGCGGCCGCGACAGGTTCTTGAACTTGGTCGGCTCCACCAGCGACACATCGCCGTCCGCCAGCGAGCACGCGAGCCGCAGCAGGTCGGTGACCGTGTCGAGCAGCGGCGCCGCACCCGTCTTCACGCGTACCTGGTTGATGACGGCACGGTTCTCGCGCACCGGGATCTCTTCGGGCTGCGGACCGTCCGCGCAGTGCGCGGCCAGACGCACCAGATCCTCCAGGACGGACTCGCCGAGCGGCGTGGTGCTGGAAGCCAACGCCAGGTAGAGCGCGGTGAGTTCGGTCTCGACGTCCGCGCCGAGGTGCAGCACGGTCATCCGGTCCCCGGCGGCCGCGATCAGCTCGTCGTGGTGCGTGAGCATCTCCTCGTACGTGTGCCGGTAGCGCCCGTACGAAGGCAGCGTCAGCAGATTCACCACCCCGGCGCTCAGCTGCTCGAGGGTGCCCTCACGGGTCTTCTCGTCGGCGAGCGCCTCGCGGATGCACTGCATCCAGAAGTCCAGGGTGTCCGGCACGTTCCGCGGGAAGTCGATGAAGTACGCGTTGTGCTGCACGTGATCGCCGACGATCTCCCGCACGGCGGCCAGCGTCCGCGCGGCCAGCTCGGCGACCACGCCCTCGTCGAGCCCGGACAGCTTCTCGTGCAGCTGAGCCGACAGCTTGAACCCCACGGACATCAGCGCACCGTCCAACTGCCGCACGACGACGGCACCTTGACCGGCCGGCCCTGCGGGGGCGGGGATGCGGTAGGTGTGGCGGATGACCAGCGATTCCAGAGGGTGGGACATTCCGGCATCGTGACAGAGGGGTACAAGTGTGCGCACGCGGATTTCGGCCGGGCGGACCGGGCGAGCGGTGGTTGCCCCGCCCCCGGTCCGCGCGCCGGACGACGGCTATCGTGCGGCCATGGAGACCCCCGTCGGACCCCGCGTCCTCGTCGTCGGATTCGATCCGTACCGGATCGGCGGTTCATGGGACCCGGCACCTTTGGCCGCGGCCATCGACGAGGGCCTGGCCGAGTTCGCCGCGCACGGCGTGGGAGTCGAGACCTGCCTCATCGGCCTCGACGGACGCGATGACGTGGCAGCGGTCGTCACGAAAGCACTGCAGCCCCATGCGTGGGACTGCGTCGTCGTGGGCGGCGGTCTGCGGCAGTCGGACGATCAACTCGCCCTCTTCGAGCAGGTGATCAACCTGATCCACCGTCACGTGCCCACCGCCGCCATCGCGTTCAACCGCTCCCCGTCCACCATGTACGAGGCTGCCGCTCGGTGGGTCGACTGAGTGAGCCGAGGTCCACCGCGAGGCGTCAGCGGCGGACCAGGAGTGTGTGCGTGACGGTGGGTGAGCTGACCATCTCGGACACCTTGTAGCCCTCGATCCCGTCGCCCAGGTTGTCGAGCAGCCGCTCGCCGCGGCCGATGAGCAGCGGTGCGATGACCAGATGGAGTTCGTCGATCAACCCGGCCCGCAGGTACTGGTTGATGACCGCCGCGCCGCCGCCGATCCGGACGTCCTTGCCGTCCGCGGCCTCGAACGCACGCCGCAGCACCGTCTCCGGTGGCTCGTCGGTGAAGTGGAAGAGGTCGTTCCACCGTCCATCTCCAGCGCGGGGCGCAGATGGTGGGTGTGCACGAAGACGTCGTGGTGGTAGGGCGGGTTCTCGCCCCACCAGCCCCTCCAGCTCTCGTCCTGCCACGGGCCGCGCCGCGGTCCGAACATGTTCCGGCCCATGATCGTGGCACCGATGTTCTGATCGCCGCGGACATAGAAGTCGACGTCGATTCCGGTCTTCCCCGCGGCGGCGTCCTCGGACGCGGAGACGAACCAGGCGTGCAGTTCGTCGCCCCAGCCGACGCCGTCGCCGAACGGAGCGTCCTCGCGCTGGTTGAGCCCGGCGGCGAAGCCGTCGAGGGAGACCGTCACGTTGTGTACGCGAACCTTGGGCATGTCCGTCACCTCTCGGATTGGTGTCGTGCTCTCACCCATGCGTCGAACAGAGCCTGCCCGAATCGACATCCGCGCGCGGAAAAATCCGGATGCCGTGCGCAGCCCCGCCCTGAGACCCTCTGGGGCATGTCAGCGCCACACGGAAGCCGCCGAAAGGCCAGACCCAGCCTGTACATCTCCGTGGACATCGAAGCGGACGGCCCGATCCCCGGCCCGTACTCGATGCTCAGCTTCGGTGCCGCGGTCGCGGGCCGGCACGAGCCCGACGGCACGTACCTCCCGTACGACCCGCAGGAGCGCACCTTCTACCGCGAGCTGCGCCCCATCGGCGAGGACTTCGTCCCCGAGGCCCTCGCGGTGAGCGGCCTCGACCGCGCGCGCCTGGTCCGCGAGGGCGCCGAACCGGCCACCGCACTAGCCGAGTTCACCGCCTGGGTACGCGAGGTCGCCACGGGAGCCCAGCCGGTGATGGCCGGCTATCCCGCCTCGTACGACTGGACGTTCCTCTACTGGTACCTGCTCCGCTTCACCGGCGAGAGCCCCTTCGGGCACTCCGGCTGCCTGGACCTCAAGTCCCTGTACGCGACGAAGGCCAACGTCCCGCTGCGAGCGGTGGCCAAGGGCACGATGCCCCGGCAGCTCCTGTCGACGCGCCGCCACACCCACCACGCGCTCGACGACGCCATCGAGCAGGCCGACCTGTGCAACAACCTCCTGGCATGGGAGCCCTGAGGGAACGTCACACACCGACGACACGTAGCTCAACAGCAGAGCACCGGGCTCGGGACCCGGAGGGTGCGGGGGCAGGACCTGCCGTGTCGGCTATGAACGAGACGGGATCCGGCGCTCCCGGAGCCGTGCTGATGTGCCCATCCTGAGCACCGCTCGGTGGGCCGCACGCCGAGAATTTTCGGGATGCCCCGTTTTCGTATGCCCCGTGCGGTGGACAATAGGGGCATGAGCCAGCAGGGGGACAGGCGCGAGGGCACCGCAGGCCACGGGGACGACTGGTGGGGGGAGTTGTACGGAGACTCCGCCGACGACGCCGGACCCAGTGCGAGCCCCGAATCCTTGGACGACCGGTTCGCGTCGGCGGCGGACACGGTGGCCGGGGAGGGGGAGCAGGACGCCCTGCCCGGGTATCAGGACAC
>NZ_JAAKZW010000103.1 GCF_011044995.1 Streptomyces mesophilus
CCTCCACCCCGGTGCACCGGGACAGCAACGTCCTGCGCTGGCTGATCGCCTACACCTTCTCCGTGGTCGGCGACGCCGCCTACTTCGTGGCGCTCGGCTGGGCTGCGCAGAAGGTGGCCGGACCGGCCCAGGTCGGCCTGGTGATGGCGGTCGGCGCGATACCCCGGGCGATCCTCATGCTCGGCGGCGGTGTGATCGCCGACCGGTTCGGCCCCCGCAGGGTGGTCATCTCCTCCGACGCGGTACGCGCTGTGGTGATCCTCGCGGCCGCCGCAACGCTCGCGTTCAGCACCCCCGGCCTCTGGTTGCTCGTCGCACTCGCCCTCGTATTCGGCGTCGTGGACGCCCTGTTCATGCCGGCGGTCGGAGCCATGCCGCCCCGGCTCACCGGCCGCGACCAGCTGATGCGGGTACAGAGCCTGCGCAATCTGGTGCAGCGCTCCGGCCACATCGCCGGACCACCGCTCGCCGGATTCTCAATGGGGCTCGGCGGCCCCGCCGCCGCGTTCGCCGCGACCGGCGTCCTCTTCACCCTCTCGCTGTTCCTCCTGGTCGCGGTTCGGCTCGCCCCGCTGCCGCCCGAGGAACAGCCCGCCGCGGACTCCACCGCCCGCCGCGACCTGATCGACGGCATCGTCTACCTGCGCCACGAACCCGTCGTCGGCCCGCTGGTTCTCTCCGGCCTGCTCTCCATGATCGGCTGCATCCCGCCGATGGCGATCGGCGTCATCATGCTCGCCGAGGAACGCGGTTGGGGCCCCTCCGGTGGCGCCTGGGTGAACGCCGCCCTCAGCGCCGGCGTCTGCACGACCTCGCTCCTACTCGTCGTGCGCGGCCGCTTCCCCCGAGCCGGCCACTGGCACAACATCGCCCTGCTCGTCGCCTCCGCCGGCATCGGTCTGATCGGTGTCATGCCGAACCTCGCCCTCGCCATCGCCGTGGCGCTCGTCTCCGGCCTGGTCTCCGGCCTCTGCGGCGGACTGGCCCTGGCCCTGATGCAAGCCAACACCGCCCTCGCCTTCCAGGGCCGGGTCGCCTCCGTCCAGGCACTCAGCGCGGTCGGCATCACCCCGGTGATGTTCCCGCTCTTCGGCCTCTTGGTGGAAGGGTGGGGCGCCGGCCCCACCTTCCTCCTCTTCGGCTGCATCAGCATGCTCGGCGCCACGGTCTCCACCGCCTCCCACGCCGTCCGCCATGCCGACCTGGACTTCACGAAGACCGCAGACTGACTCCGGCCCCCGGCCGGGACCACCAAGGCCCGTGAGGTTGTGATCAGTTGCTGGGTTCTGCCCCGTTGAAAGGCTGGAGTCAAGAGAACGAGTCTGTGACGCGTAGGCAACTCACCGACAAACAGTGCGGCTTCATCGGGCCGCACTTGCCGATCGGCTCGTACGGCCCGTATCCCCAGCGGTTGAGGGATCAGTTCGAGGGGTCATCTGGCGGATACGCCTCAGTGCCCAGTGGCGGGAGATGCCAGCGGAGTTCAGGCCCTCCATGGAACAGGCGAGCGCCGCCGCAGCCGCGTCCGAGACCGCCTTCACGCTCGGCGAGGCACTGGGCATCGCCCTGTTCGGATCTAGATGGTGGTGATGACGCAGCCGCCGCCCGCGACTCCCTCGGCGGAGACGTCGAAGCAACCGCACACCTACCTCACGCGCAGGAACAAGCCCTCCTCACGGCGGCGCAGAACGCCTTCACCCACGGCTTCGAAACCGCAGCCGCACTCGCGGCAGCCGTACTGTACCTGCATAGCATGGTGCTGACTGTCGTCCGCCTGAAGCCTGCTCCGATGCCGATGTCAGACGGCCATGCCGTAGACGATGGTGAACACAGTGCCGAGCGAGCCGATGATGAACACACCTGTCAGGCCGGCCACGATCAGGCCCTTGCCCTGCTCGGCGCTGAAGGTGTCCCGTAGCGCGGTAGCGCCGATACGTTGCTTGGCCGCGCCCCAAATGGCGATGGCCAGGCAGATCAGAATGGCCAGCGCCATGACCACTTGAATCATGGTCTTGGCCTCCGCTCCGAGGGTGCCGAACGGGCCCCAGTCAGGGGCGATACCGCCGATGATCGTAGTGATGTCGCCCTTCTCGGCCGCAAGCATCATGCGGCGCCCCCTTCACTCCCGTATGTCCTCACGGCCCTGCGGCCGGCGCAGCAACTCGCCTGCCCGGCCCACCTTTTCGCCTGATGCGATTTCCTCAGTCAGCCGGGTAACAGTCAAGGCCGCAGCCGGACACCAGGGTGGCCCCGGGGTCAGTCCTGGCCGTATTCGGTGGCCCACCATCGACCGTCGTGCCCCTCCAGCTCGAGGGGCACCATGCGCTCCCTCTCGTCGATACGTCATACCGTCCAGGCGTCGGCAACATCAGCCGACGCCTCAACACCTTCTGGCAGCAGGCGACTCGATGCCTGCCGTCGGCTTCTCCCCCATGCCGGGACGCTCTTGCGCTGTGGTGCAAAACGACGCGTGACAGTCCCACGCCTTCCTAGGGTTACGGGCAGAAAGTGCGGGTGCTCTCCAGAAGGGACGTCGATGTGATGCGCTCCAAGGTTGTCGCCACCCTGTCCGGTATGGCATTTGTTGCCGGGCCAGGAGTTGTTGTGCAGTCCGGCCAGGCCGGTGCGGCGGAGATGTGCTTCGTGACCTCGAAGCATCAGCTGTACTGCGGAAACGAAGCGCCTGTCACGCTGTGGAAGTACATCGGGAGCTCGTCGCCCCAGATCAGGGTGGACAAGCTCAGGACTCGCCAGAGCACCTTCACGTGCTGGGCCAAGGGCAAGCCGCACAGCGGCGGGAACGCCATCTACTACCGCGCTCAAGGCGACGACTACGGCAAGTACGGATTCCTGGCTGCAGTGTTGGTCCACACCCTCACCGACCCGCCCAGCGGCCTGCCGAAGTGCTGAGGTCGAACAGCACACACCCGGGAACGGAGGCAGGGTTGCGCCGGTGGCCATCGGCGAGTGCGAACGGTATGCCCCTGCCCTGACGGCACGGCTGACGGTGGCCAACGGCGAACTCCGGCTGCACGTCCCTGCCTTGGGCAGGAGCCCGCGGCCGGTGTCAGACAACGCCGGGGGCAGGAAGGACACGCGCGAGCCGACGGGCACCTGCCAACCGCGGGACCGTGCAGCGCGGGTGGACGGCTCCAGCCCACGATCCGGCCGCGGCCCGGCATGCGTTGTCGCTGCGCCGCAACTCCACGCTCAGCACCGCACCGGGTGTCGGGGCTCGACCCGCGCGGTCGCCCGTACGCGCGTACCGTCGGGCGCGGCGCGCTGATCCGGGGCGGCTGGGGGATGTTCAACGGCGCGTTCGCGTGTGCCGGGTGTGACGGTCGCGTGGGGCCGGTGTCCGCAGGGCGGAACGGGGCGGTCCTCTGCATTTTCCGCACGGGCGGTGATCTACTTCGCGGCATGACGACTTCGACGAAGTTTGCGCCGGCCCCGGTCATCGACGAGACGGCCCGGCTGCTGACCGAGCACTACATTTTCCCCGAAGTAGCCCAGCAGTTGGCCGGCCTCTTGCAACAGCGTCTTGCCGAGGGCGCCTACGACGTCGACGACGCCGAGAAACTCGCCCATCTGGTCACCGCGGACCTGCAGTCGATCAACGGCGACCGGCACCTGAGCCTGAAGCATCACGCCAACCAGGTGCCCGCCAAGAAGGGAGCGGCCAACCTGGACGCCATGCGCCGCGACTTCGACACCTCACTGGGCGGTGTGCCGCGGGTGCAGCTGCTCGACCAGAAGGTTGCCGTACTGGAACTGGCGCCCATGCTGTTTCCGCTGGAGTGGGCCGCTGAACCGCTCAGTGCCGCGCTCACCTTGGCCTCTCGCGCCCAGGCACTGATTCTGGACCTTCGTGCCAACCTGGGCGGCGATCCGGACAGCGTCGCCTTCGTCTGCAGCCATCTGCTGGATGAGCGCACTCATCTCAACACCATGCACTGGCACGGCGATACACGCATTGAGCAGACGTGGAGCCAGCCGCACGTTCCGGGCGCCCGCTACGGAGGCAGCAAACCGCTGTACGTCCTGACCAGCAACCGCACTTTCTCCGCCGCCGAGGAACTCGCCTACAACCTGCAGCAACTCGGCCGCGCCACCATCGTCGGCGAGGCCACCCGCGGCGGCGCACACCCCCGCGACGGCTGGACCGTGCATCCGCATTTGGAAGCCAGCATCCCCGTCGGCCGCGCGGTCAACCCTGTCTCCGGCACCAACTGGGAAGGCACCGGCGTACAACCCGATGTCCCGTGCACAGCCGCTGACTCCCTCGACCACGCACACGCTCTGGCCCTCACCCAACTCGCAGGCTGAGCCGCCCTGTCCAGCCCACCCCGCACCGCACGGTGCGCAGCCACTCCCCCGCACCGGCGGCCGACATCGGCTGCAAGGCAGAGCCCACCCCAGCCCCTGCACGGGACACCGCCCAGGCAAGTCGAAACACGCGGTCCGCCGTCCCGCACCTCGGGCAGATAGCGCACGGAGTCGCCAGACGCCCTCGTCGACGTCGTCGGCGAGGGCGATCATGGTTGCTTCAGGGGCACGCCGACATGCAGCGGTGCGGGGCCTTGGACTGCGGCCGCCGGCGGTGGTGGTCAGCCGACCTCGGCGACCCAGCCGTACGGCAGGTCGCCGCCGTCGACCGTGATCGCTTCCACGGTGCGGGTCTGCGGGTCGATGTCCGCCTCGATCCCCTCCCCCTCGTAGCGGGGGAAACCACTCGCACCGGTCGTGCCCGTGGCTTCGACGGTGGCGGAGCGGAGCACACCGCCGTGGTCGACATGGGAGTCGGTGTCCGTCAGCTGCGGCTTGAGCAGGACAGTGAATCGCGAAGGGGAGCTGGTCATGGGCCGAGGCTATCCGCGCCGACCCCGCAGACCCGGCGCCCTGCATGCCGCGATCACCCGACCAGACCAGCACCGGCCTGAACGGTGCGTCCTGCGCCAGGCCGCCGTACTCGGGGTGCATCGGATGTGAGGCGATCTCAGTCCGGCCGACCTGGACAGGTACGGATGGTCCGCCCGGGCTGGTGACGGAATGCCCTCCGAAGCCCGCGCCCCCCCTTTAACGGGGGTCCTTCAAATCGGCCGGGGTCGCTACTCCCCCACACGCTTGGTCGTTGAACCGCGTGAGGAGGGCAGGGAACGAACAGGGGGCCTTGATCACGGGAAGGTAGGTTCTGGCCATGACTGGTGACTGGCGGATGGATCGGATCGGGGCTGCGCTCAGGGGGAGAACCCGACCGTGCTGCGGCGGTTGACGTCGGGGTTCGCGGTGATCGGGGATGTTCAGTTCCTGCCGGGCTACTGTGTTCTGCTCGTGGATGAGCCGGATGTGCAGCGGCTGTCGGACCTGCCGAAGGCGAAGCGGCTGTCGTTCCTGTCCGACATGGACCAGCTCGGTGAAGCGGTCGAGCGAGCCTGCCGGCAGCTGGACCCGGCCTTTCGGCGGGTCAACCTGGAGATCCTGGGGAACACGGACCCGTTCTTGCATGCGCATGTCTGGCCGCGGTTCGAGTGGGAGCCGGCCGATGTGGTGGGTGCTCCGGTATGGCTCTATCCGCGTGAACGGTGGAGTGATGAGCAGTTCAGGCTGGGTCCGCAGCATGACGTGCTGCGACATGCCATCGGCCGTGAACTGGATCAGTTGCGCTCGGTGGTCTGACCGGTGGACCCGCCGGGCTCTGCGCGCCTGGCGCGCCGGCAGTCAGCACCCTTGACTCGGGGACGCCCCCTCTCGCCGTCGCCGGGCTGCACGTGGTGTGGGGCACGCCGGACGTCGTTTTGACTTGCTCCTCGGGCTGAAGCCCGTGGATTCTGGCCTTCTCGATCGTTGCTGTGCCGCTACGCGGCACGGGGTTCGGTCGGGAATCCATGGCTTCCTGTTTCGTGGCGCTGTGCCGGGATTACTCCTGGTCTTACCTGCGCTCCGCAGGCTGATGCCGCCAGTCCGGCGGCCGTTTTCACGTTGATCGCGGCATTGTGGTCCCGGTCGTGGACGGTGCCGCAGGCGGTACACCCGGCTTTGCAGTCGGCTCCTGTCGAGGAGGTTCTCCACGAGTCTGCTGAGCTTGTTCAGTGACTCTGCGGCAGAGGCAAGCAGCTCGTCGCGGTCTGCGGCGGAGAAGTCGATGTCGCGGCTGCGCAGGGAGCCGACGGCGGCGAGTGAGGCGGCCAGCGGACTGCCCTCCGCCTGCCCTCCACCTTCGATGACCTACTGATGGGACATACCTCCGATAATTGCTGGAAACACCTCTCCCATGCGGGGACTGCGGTGATGCTTCCGGGGTAGGCGCTGCGCAACGTGACGCTTCGGAAGGGAGGCAAACGGCGTGAACCTACCTGCCCAAAATGACAGTCCGCAGTCGCTCGTTGACCGTCTGATCACGGTGTCCGTAGCCTTCGAGGGAAGCGAGGAGATCGCCGAAAGCCGCGTCCTGGCCCGCTCATTCCTCGCCGATCTCCAGGAAGTACACGGGCTGGCGGTGTCCGACCGTGTGACGGGTACCGTCCAGTTGGTGGTAAGCGAGCTTGTCACCAACACCCTCAAATACGCTCCGGGGCCGTGCCTGCTGACCTTGGAGGCCCGGGAGGGGACGGTTGAGGTGACGGTGTGGGACAGCGACCCACGTCTGCCCACCGCCCAGGCCACCGACCCAAGTCGCGTGGGCCAGCACGGGCTGGAAATCGTGATGGCGCTCTGCCACAGCTTCGCCATGCATCGCGAGCCGGTCGGCAAACGGATCACAGCGACCGTACTGCTGGCCGACGACCCGATCAGGGATGAGGCCGACCGCCAAGCCGAATGAGCCAGGCCGTCGACCCAAGGGCCGACCTTGCTCGCGGAGCACGTCGGCCGGCAAAGCTCCCGCTCAGCCAGTCGCAGCCCTCACATGCTCAGGAGCCGAGCATGGATGCAGGCCAGGTCCTGGCTACGGTCGCCGCCCGGCGCGTGGCGGCCGCTGGGGTGTGATGCGGCTGCCGACGCGGAAGCGGCGCACGGACGCGCCTCCTGCGGAAGCCAGTTGAACGGTGATGGGGCCGGCGAAGGTGTATCCCTGTTCGGCGGCATGCCGGCGCACCTGTGCCGCGAGGTGCCTGGTGAGTTGGGTGTTGTGGGCGGCGAGTTGGCGGTGTGAGTCCGGGGGGAGCTCGATGACGAACGTGTTGGGCACCAGGGTCCGCTGCCGGTCCAGGATCAAGGCGCGATCGTCGCACTCGCGGCGAAGTATCCCCACGACCTCGGCTTGTTTACGGGCCGACGGGATCAGCCGCGCCCACAAAACATTGGACCAGCGCTCCATCGTGCACTCCAGTGCCGTGAGATATCGCATCTTGTTCCGCTGCCCGATGAAATGCGGGGCACGCTCCCCCAGAAGGGTGTTGCGTCGACGGCAGCACGGCCGCAAGACCAGCCGCGAAGTCTCTCGCTGGGCGCACACGCGACGTCTGCGTGCGGTCCGTTACCTGGTGCGGTCGTGCGCGCGGGCAGGAGGGAGTTGGGATGTCCAGGCAGATGTACGGCCTGTCCATCAGCCAAGTCGTGAGCGGCGATGCATGCGCCGTCCTTCGGGTCAGTGGCGAGCTGGACCATTCGTGCGAGCAGCTGTTCGTGACTCCTCCACCCCCTAAAGGGGGTGGCTTCTCGCTATGCCTGGTCGGCGTCGCGGCGGGCCAGCCCGGCCCGTAGAACGTTGAGTGCGCCGACTTCGTCGGCGTGCGCCTGGTGGCCGCAGCTCACGCAGTGGAACTTCTCCTGTGTGGGCCGGTTCTCCTTCGCGGTGTGCCCGCATTCGGGGCACTGGCGGGAGGTGTTGCGGGGGTCCACGGCGATCACTTCCCGTGCGGCGCTTTCAGCCTTCGCGTGCATGATCGTCAGGAACACCCCCCAACCGGCGTCAGCTATCGAGCGGTTCAGCCCGGATTTCGCAGCGGCCCCGTTGGGCAGAAACGCGCCCGGCTTGTCGGGGTCGGGCTTCGGTGCCACGGTCTTGCTCATGCTGTGGATCTTGAGGTCTTCGTGCGCGATGACATCGTGCTCACGGACCAGACCGAGCGCAGTCTTGTGCGCGTGGTCGAGACGCTGGCGTCGCACCTTGCCGTGCAGGGCCGCGACTCTCTCAACTGCCCGCTGGTGGTTGTTGGTGCGGTTCTTCGCCTTGCGGCGCGGATAGCGGGACAGTGCCCGCTGTGCCGCTTCGAGCTTCGCGGCGGCCTTGCGGGCGTGGCGCGGGTTGGCGACGTGCAGGCCGTTGGAGTCGGTCAGGAACGAGGCTATGCCCATGTCGATGCCGACCACCCTGCCCGTCTTGGGCAGCGGCTCGGGCTGGGGCTGCTCAGCGGTCAGGACAACGAACCACTTACGGCCCTCGCGCTTGACCGACACGGTCTTGACCTTGCCGACCACGGCACGGTGCTGGTTGACCTTGACGTGCCCGACACCTTGCAGGCGGACGCGGGTGACGGGGTCGTGAGCGGTGGCATCCCAGCGGCAGCCGTCGCCGTCCTTGGGGAAGTCCACGGTGTTGAACCAGTTCACGCCACGAAAGCGCGGGTAGCCGGGCGTCTCACCTGCCTTGATGCGGCGGAAGAACGCCTGGAACGCCTTGTCGAGACGCCGCAAGGTGGCCTGCTGGGAGCTGAACGACCACCGGCCGTGCCGCTCGGGGTCGAAGGCGCGGATCTCCTTGAGCTGCGCGGACTGCTGCCCGTATTTGATGCTCGTCTTCGAGACGTGCCGGTAGGCGTCACGACGTTCCTGCAACGCGCCGTTGTAGAGGCCGCAGTGATCCCGCAGCATCGCGGCGAGCGCGGCAGTCCGGCCCACCGCCTTTCGGTCTGGCTCGTTGAGCATACGACGCTTGGTTTATGTCACCACGCTGGGAACCAAACACCGACCTCAGCACCCTGCTGCCCTGCCGCAGGTCGCTTCCACAAAGCTCCCTGGGGTGTTCGGCATTGCACCTGGTCAGACGGTGTGCCCTGGACGGAATGGCCCTCTGCGGCCAGTCCGGCTCGTCGTAATTCTCCTCCTGCTTTCGCCCGTCAGAGCCTTCTTCGCCGGCTCTGACGCAAAGATGCTGCGTGACGGCTCCACGGGACGAAACGAGCTGTTCCAGGCCGGTCGCCGCGGCGCGTCCGGCAGCCCTTTGGCCGTCAAGCGACGGTTAATTAGGGGGCGTGTCGCCATCTTCCTCTAGGCGGAGGCGTCCCGCGAGGATGTCGCGGGCGACGCCCTCAAGGAGCTGCTGCCGGCTGAAGGCGTGGGCGCGCATGCGGGCCAGGGCTTCCGCGACGGGGACGTCGCTCGCTTCGGCGGCCGCGCCGGCTGCCTGGTGCACGACGGGCGGATAGCCCAAGGGGCCTGTTTCCGGGGCTGCCTGTTCCCAGCCGATCAGTGCGGGGTGGGCGTCCAGGGCCAGCAGTGCCAGGATCCGGCCGTACGCCTTCAGCCTGACCCGGTCGGCCTCATCGAGGGGGACTGAGGTGGTGCGGTAGATATCCATGGCGCCGACCGGTACACCGTCACCGACCAGCAGCGGCACCGCCACCACCGTGCGGATTCCGAGTTCACCGGCCGTCCGCATGAACACAGGCCACTGTCCGCAAGAGGACTGCACGTCCGCGTCCACGATCCGGCGCTGCAGATAGGCCTCGGTACACGGACCTTCCCCCGCCACCAGCTGCGCGTCCTCCAGCCGGTAACTGCGCTCGTCAGCGGCATGGGCCACGGTCCTGATCTGACCTGAGGTGATCAGACTGACGCCCAGGCCGTCCGCACCCACATCCTCGACACACGCCGCCACCGCGGACGCCAACGCCACTGGCCGGCCGGCGGCACTCGCCACCTCGACGACACGCTTCCACGCCGCGGTGTCCTGACGCACATCCATGACACAGCTCCAATGCCTGCCCGGAGCGCGGCCAGAGCACCCGCACGCTCACCAGTACAAACAGCGTAGCCCCGCAGCGACCACACAGAGGCCCCGCACCCGCTCGGGGGACTGTCGTGCCGGCCTCACGCGCGGGTGCTTACGGCTGGCCGGAGGTCCGTCAGTTCCTGAACTGCCGTGTTTTCAGCGCCATTTCAGCTTCTATACAAGTTCCTCACAACATGGCATGGTCATGTCGCATCTGTAGGTGGGCCGGGCTGAGACCCGGGCTTGGGGGGCAAAACGACGATGAGTAAGCCTGTTTTACGGCGCCTGCGCTGGTTGAAGTCGACGGGGCTGGTGCTGTTCGCCCTGGCGGCCGTCCTCGCGGCGCTGCTGCCGCTCACCGGGGCGCCGGGGGCACGCGCCGACGAGGACGTGGCCCGGCCGCCGGTGGCGACCGATCCGCCGCCGGCCCCTCACCACGCGGCCGCCCCGGCCTCGGCGATGGTCGCCGCAGCGGCCCAACTGCCACGTGACGGTTGGACCGTTGTCGCGAGCGACGAGGAGACCGTGGGCGAGAACGGCCGGGCCGCCAACGTCCTGGACGGCAACGCGGCCACCATCTGGCACAGCAAGTGGTCGGGCACGGCGACACGGCTGCCGCACCACATCACCGTCGACATGCACCGCACCGCGGTGGTTTCCGCGCTCGTCTACCTGCCACGCGCCAACAGCGCCAACGGCCGCATCGGCCAGTACACGGTGCATCTGAGCAGCGACGGGACGACGTGGGGAGCCGCAGTGGCCACCGGGACCCTGGCCGACGACACCACCACCAAGACGCTGAGTTTCGCTCCTCGAGGCGCACGCTTCGTCCGGCTGACCGCCCTGACCGAAGCCGGCAACCGTGGGCCCTGGTCATCGGCCGCCGAGATCAACCTCCTGGGCGACCCGGGCACTGCGGCCTCCGTCGTGGACTTGCCGCGCGAGGGCTGGACCGCGACGGCCAGCGACCAGGAAACAGCTTCCGCCGACAACCGTGCCGCGCTCGCCCTGGACGGCGATCCCGACACTCTCTGGCACAGCAAGTGGTCCGGCACACCGGCGCCACTGCCCCACCACATCACCATCGACATGAAGAGCAACCAGGCCGTCTCCGCGCTCAGTTACCAGCCACGCCGTTCCGGGGTCAACGGTCGCATCGGCGCCTACTCCATCGCCACCAGCACCGACGGCACCACCTTCGGGGCAGCGGTCGCCACCGGCGTCTGGAAGGACGACGACACCGTCAAGGGCGCCACCTTCACCCGTACCGTCACCGCCCGCTACGTCCGGCTGACGGCGACCACGGAAGCAGGCGGCCGCGGGCCCTGGTCGTCGGCCGCCGAGCTGCGGCTGAGCGGACCGGCGCAGCCCGCCGCCCACGGTGCCTGGAGCGCGCTCACCGGGTTCCCGCTGGTGCCGGTGGCCAGCGCCGTGCTGCCCAACAACAAGATGCTGGTCTGGTCCGCCTACGGCATCGACCGGTTCGGCGGCAGCAACGGCTACACGCAGACCGCCATCTGGGACCTCACCACGGGCACGGTCTCGCAGCGCCGGGTCGAGAACACCCGGCACGACATGTTCTGCCCCGGCACCGCCGTACTGCGCGACGGACGGATCCTGGTGACCGGCGGCAGCAATGCGGAGCGCGCCAGCATCTACGATCCGGCCACCGACTCGTGGACGTCGACGACGGACATGAACACCCCGCGCGGTTACCAGGCCATGACCACCCTGTCCACCGGTGACGCCTTCGTCCTGGGCGGCTCCTGGAGCGGCGGCGAAGGCAACAAGGGCGGCGAGGTCTGGTCCGCCGCGAACGGCACCTGGCGCACCCTGTCCGGCGTCCCGGCCACCACCACCATGACCGCCGACCCCCGCGGCCCCTACCGCGCCGACAACCACCAGTGGCTGCACGCCACATCCGGCGGCCGCGTACTGCACCTCGGACCGAGCAAGCAGATGAACTGGATCTCCACGACGGGCAACGGCACCATCTCCGCCGCCGGCAACCGCGCCGACAGCGCCGATGCCATGAACGGCAACGCCGTGGCGTACGACATCGGAAAACTCCTCACCCTGGGCGGCGCGCCCGCCTACGAGAACACCCAGGCCACACGGCGCGCCTACACCGTGAACCTCAACGGCGACGGCCAGCCGGCCGCGGCGCGCACCGGCGACATGGCCTACGCGCGGGCGTTCGCGAACAGCGTCGTCATGCCCGACGGCAAGGTGGCCGTCTTCGGCGGCCAGTCGTACCCGATGCCTTTCAGCGACGCCACCTCGGCGATGCCCCCGGAGATCTGGGATCCGGCCACGGGCACGTTCACCCGCATGGCGTCGATGGCCGTGCCGCGCAACTACCACAGCGTCGCCAACCTGCTGCCCGACGGACGGATCTTCTCCGGCGGCGGCGGCCTGTGCGGCGACTGCGCCACCAACCACGCCGACGGCGCCGTCTTCACCCCGCCCTATCTCCTCAACGCCGACGGCACCGAAAAGACCCGCCCCGTCCTCACCGGCGGCGTCCCGGCACAGACCACCAACGGCACGAAGCTGGCCGTCACCACGGACACCGCCGTCGCGTCCTTCGTACTGGTGCGGGCCGGGGCTGCAACCCACTCCACCGACAACGACCAACGCCGCGTACCCCTGACGTCCCGTCAAACCGGCACGTCAGCCTATGAGGTGGACATCCCGGCAGATCCAGGTGTGGCCCTGCCCGGCACGTACATGCTGTTCGCCATGAACGCCCAGGGAGTGCCCAGCCGGGCCAAACTGCTCACCATCCGCTGACGCTCAGGAGCCAGATCTACGGCAAGGTGGCGGGCCCGGGACGCCCCAGGCCCGCCACTACACGCGGTTCTTGATCACCTGATGTGGACCAGCGCCGATGTGGCGCTGAACCTCACGCGGCCATGGGGCGCCAGATCGACTGTACCGATCGCGCCTTCCTCCCTGGCAGACAAGGGCCGCCCGCCGAAGGAGAACCGAAAGGGACTCAGGTCCCCTTTCGGCCCTGACTCACCATGGCTCTACGCAAGTTCCGACCGGATCGTCCGTGCCGCGGCGACCAGGTTCTCCAGCGAGGACCTGGTCTCGCTCCAGCCGCGGGTCTTCAGACCGCAGTCGGGGTTGACCCAGAGTCGCTGGGCCGGGATGGCCTCAAGTCCCTTGCGCAGCAGGGCCGTCACTTCTGCGGTGCCCGGGACCCGCGGTGAGTGGATGTCGTACACACCGGGCCCGGCTTCGCGGGGATAGCCGTGTGCGGCAAGTTCCCGGGCGACCTGCATGTGCGAACGGGCCGCTTCCAGGCTGATGACATCGGCGTCGAGGTCGTCGATGGCCTGGACGATGTCGCCGAACTCGGCGTAGCACATGTGCGTGTGGATCTGGGTGGCGTCCTGCACGCCGCTCGTCGACAGGCGGAAGGACTCGGTGGCCCAGGCCAGGTAGGCGGCGTGGTCGGCGGCGCGCAGCGGCAGGGTCTCGCGTAGTGCGGGTTCGTCGACCTGGATGACCGACGTGCCTGCCGCTTCCAGGTCGCCCACCTCGTCGCGCAGAGCGAGGGCAACCTGGCGGGCGGTGTCGCCGAGCGGCTGGTCGTCCCGGACAAAGGACCAGGCGAGCATGGTGACCGGGCCGGTCAGCATGCCCTTGACCGGCTTCGAGGCCAGGGACTGGGCGTACGCGGTCCAGCGCACCGTCATCGGCACGGGCCGCGCGATGTCACCGGCCAGGATCGGCGGGCGCACATAGCGGGTGCCGTACGACTGCACCCAGCCGTGCTGCGTGGCGAGATACCCCGTCAGCTGTTCGGCGAAGTACTGCACCATGTCATTGCGCTCGGGCTCGCCGTGCACGAGCACGTCGACGCCGGTCTTCTCCTGGAAGGTGATGACCTCCTGGATCTCAGACTTGATGCGCTCCTCGTAACCCGCGGTGTCGAGTCGTCCGGTGCGCAGGTCCGCACGAGCGGTGCGCAGCTCCGTGGTCTGCGGGAACGAACCGATGGTCGTGGTCGGCAGGAGCGGCAGGCCGAGGCGCGCGCGCTGAGCTTCGGCCCGTTCGGCGTAGGGCTTGGAGCGGCGTCCGTCGCTGTCGGTGATGGCGGCCACGCGGGCGCGTACAGCCGGGTCACGCGTGATCGGAGAGGCGGCGCGGGAGGCCAGGTCGGCGCGGTTGGCGGCGAGTTCACCAGCGATGGCGCCTGTGCCCTGAGCAAGGCCCTTGGCCAAAGTGACCACCTCGGCGGTCTTCTGCCGGGCGAAGGACAGCCAGCGCAGGACCTGCGGCTCGATGTCCCGCTCCGCCGCGGCATCGAGCGGGACATGCAGGAGCGAACAGGAGGCGGCCACGTCGACACGGTCAGCGAACCCGAGCAGGGTGCCGAGCGTCGCAAGGGACTTCTCCATGTCGTTGACCCAGATGTTGCGGCCATCGACGACGCCCGCGACCAGGCGCTTGCCCGCCAGTCCCCCAGATGCGGCCAGCGCCTCGAGATTGGCGGCGGCAGCATCGGTGAAGTCCAGGGCCAGGCCGTCCACTGGGGCCTTGGCGAGCACGGGCAGGGCTTCACCGAGCCGGTCGAAGTAGGAGGCGATAAGGATCTTGGGCCGGTCGGTGAGCGCACCGAGATCGCGGTAGGTGCGCTCAGCGGCGTTCAGTTCGGCAGGAGTGCGGTCCTGCACCAGGGCCGGCTCGTCCAGCTGGACCCACTCGGCGCCGGCCGCACGCAGATCGGCGAGGAGCTCGGCGTACACCGGAAGCAGCCGGTCGAGGAGCGTGAGCGGCTCGAAGTCCGCTGCCACGCCGGGCGCAGGCTTGGCCAGCAGAAGGTACGTGACGGGACCGACGAGCACGGGCCTGGCGGCGAGCCCGAGTGCGAGGGCCTCACGGAGCTCGGCGACCTGCTGGCTGGAGTCGGCCGTGAACACGGTGTCAGGGCCCAGCTCCGGGACCATGTAGTGGTAGTTGGTGTCGAACCACTTGGTCATCTCGAGCGGCGCCACGTCCTGTGTGCCGCGCGCCATGGCGAAGTAGCCGGCCAGCGCGTCGGTCTCCACGGCGGCGCGGTGGCGGTCCGGGATGGCGCCGACCGTGACAGAGGTGTCCAGGACATGGTCGTAGAACGAGAAGTCGCCGGTGGGTACTTCGTGGATGCCGGCCGCAGCGAGCTGCTGCCAGTTGCTGCGGCGCAGGTTCTGGGCGGTCCGCTGGAGCGAGGCGGCGCTGACGCGGCCCTTCCAGTAGCCCTCGATGGCCTTCTTCAGTTCGCGGTTCGGGCCCTGGCGCGGGTAGCCGTACACGGTGGCGTGGGCTGCCGCCGATGGGGACTTCGGTGTCACGGAGATCTCCTTCACGAGATGAATCCCTGAGATCCCGGCGACGGGACGAGGGCGCGAAGGGGGTGACGAACGGGACGGAACAGCCGTACCCCGATGGGTGTCTGTCCGCCGTATGGTCGCCGACCCGCCCTCGAGGTCACCGGGATTCCACGCACGAGTGGTCGCGCGCGGGCAACGGGCAGGTCTTCGGACTCGCGGGCACACCCTCCCTGTGGAGGACGCCTACTGGCCGTCGCTTCCCAGACCCGACCGGGCCCAGTGCATGTGACGGTGGTCGTTCCCACTCACCGCTGCGGGGCAGTCCCGGATTCCCACCGGGTTCCCTCTTACGACGCATCCCATCTGGCGGACGGGGCGAACCAGCTGCACGGCCAGCCTAGAGGCCGGCGCTTGTGCGCCGATATGGCCGTTCACATTACGGACGGTGAGATGCAGCACGGTCTGCTGGTCCCTCTCACTCTCACCACCCCGACTCGGCAACAGGTCGAACCGGCAACGCGCCACCAGCTTCCACTTCTCCCGCGCAGGCGGCGCCTGCGGGCAAAACGCAGGGAGTTCCTGCGTCTGTGGGAGACCCGGGACGTGGCCGCCTGGACGAACCGCGAGTATGTCCGGCAGCACCCGTCGGCCGGTGAACTCAGGCTCACGGGCGAGTGGGGGGTCCTGCCCGACGACCCCGGCGTCGGCCTGAGCTGTGCGTTCCGGGGCCCGGCTCACCCTCGCAGGCCGCGAGGCACGACCTTGCCGAGAACACCGAACGCAGGTCGAGCGGTCAGCCGATGGGCTGACCGCCGCCAACGCGTTCGTGCGTGGTCGCCGAGGAGAAGCGCGGGGTTCGCGTGGGGTCGACAGGAGGAGGAGCGCGACCCGGCCGATAGGCCCGATCACCACGTGCGCGAGACCGACCGGCGCCGGGGGATGACCGCGGTCCGCCGACCGACGAACATCAGCAGGGCGGCGGCGCCAAGTACCGCTGCCTGCCCACTCGTCGAGTCCAGCACGCGGAGGACCCCGATCCGTCCCCAGGCGCCGACCGCGCTGGAGGACTCCACGGACGTACGGGCGCTCGGAGCGGGCGCGGACTCATGGTCCGTCAGCTGCGGGGATGACACGCTCAAGCCGGCGGACGGCGTGCTCGTGGGATCAGTGGTCGGGGGTCGGGGCGTCCGACGCGCACATCGGTGAGACCCTCGGGACCTCACGCGAGCGCACGGCGTCAGTCCTTCGCACGGTGGAGCTGGATCTGCGGATTGGCGAAGAGGTGCACAAATCCGCAACGCAGACAGATCAGTCCGGTCGCGGTCTCATCCGCCCAGGCGAAATTGAACAACTCACCGCCCGTGCTGTTGAGTTTCACACCCCGTTCGCGGAAGAGATCGCCCTTGCAGAACTGGCATGTGATCCACATTTCCCCCAGTGAGGCTCGCACCGCTTTCGCCACTGCATCCCCCTTGCCTTGCCAGCTCAGTGACTGGCCAGCTCTCCGAGACCCTTGCCCGCCTGCCTATTGATCATCGTCCTGCAACCTCCCGTACGGGAAGGAATTTGAGCAAGACCTGAGCACGAAGGCCCCAGTACTCCCGTCGGCAACCGGCAACGAAACGGGTGCGAACCTTGCAGGACGGCAGGGTCCTCCCCCTCTCCCCCAGCCTCTGAGGGAACCACCCACACTCGCCTTCCGTTCGACGCCGGGCGGTGCGGCGTCGGGGCGGCCGTGTTGCCATGAACGCCCAGCTCGGCTCGGGCGCAACAGTGGTCGCCTCCCGGCGTGCGGCGGGACGCCCCTCAACCGGCAGTCCCCACCCCGGCAGCCGCACCCGCCCGGCGGCTCGTGTGCGCCGGGCGGGTGCGTCCGAGCGCCTGCGCACGCTCCCGACGTGGGGGTGACGTCGCCTCCGAGTGGCCGCGACCATGAACTGCCGCTGCCCGACCGGATATCCGGGCCGCGCGTCATCGCTGTCGGGCGACTCGAGGGACGAACATGGGACGACGCTGGCTGATCACGGGATGTTCCTCGGGCCTGGGCCGGGCGCTCGCCGAGGCCGCCGCCGCGGTGGGCGACGACCTCGTCGTCACCGCACGCAAGACCGCCGACCTGGAAGACCTCGTCACCGCCTGGCCAGGCCGCGTCAGCGCCATGCCCCTCGAACTGCGTGACGCCACCTCATGCGAACAGGCGGTCCGCGCGGCCGCCGACCGGCTCGGCGGCATCGACGTGCTCGTCAACAATGCGGGCAGCGGACTGTTCGGCGCCGTCGAGGAGACCTCCGACACCGAACTGCGCGACCTCCTCGACGTCCTCCTCATCGGGCCCTGGCGGTTGACCCGGCTCGTCCTGCCGCTCATGCGCGCACAAGGCCACGGCCACATACTCAACGTCTCCTCGGTGGCCGGACACCTGGTCCTCCCCGGCACCGCCGCCTACTCCGCGGCCAAACAGGGCCTGGAGGCGATGAGCCGGACGCTCGCCATCGAGGGCGCGCCGCACGGTGTGCGTGTCACCGTCCTGCAGCCGGGCCAGTTCGCCACCCAGTACGGCACCGCCATGACCGAAACCCACGAACACATCGCCGCCTACGACGTCACCAACCGCGACATGCTCGCCGCCTACCGCGGACTCGCCGACGACCCCGCGTCCGGCACACCGGAGGCCTTCGCGGCCCGCGTCCTGGCCCTCGTCACCGCCGACGCGCCACTGCCCACGGCCGTCCCGGTCGGCGACGACGCCTTCGGATACCGAGCCGCCGCGGCCGAGATGGCCCGCGAGGAGCTGGAGGCTGCGCGCACGCTTGGCTGAGCAGGAGGCGGGGGCCGGACCACCACAGTGGTCCGGCCCCCACCTCCTGCCCGCTACCGGCTCAACTGGCGCTCGTAGCCGACCAGACGCACACACGTGGCCAGGCCGGTGACCGCATGCCGCAGGTCCGTGAGGGACGGGAAGCTCGGCGCGATGCGGATGGTGGCGTCGTGCGGATCGTCGCCGTACGGGTGCGTGGCGCCGGCCGGGGTGAGGGCCGTGCCCGCCTCGGAGGCCAGCCGGACCACCTCCGACGCTCCGCCGTGCACCAGCTCCAGCGAGATGAAGTACCCGCCCTTGGGAGTGGTCCACCGGGCCAGGCCCGTACCGCCGAGCTCCTGCTCCAACACGTCGAGAACCAGCTCGAACTTCGGCTGGAGCAGCGCACGGTGCGCCTTCATGTGGGTCCGGACGCCATCAGTGTCGCGCAGGAATTGTGCGTGCCGGAGTTGGTTGACCTTGTCGGGGCCGATGGAACGCTTGCCGCTCTTGGCGAGCAGCCAGTCCACGTTGGCCTGGGACGCGCCGAAGAAGCCGACGCCTGCGCCCGCGAAAGTGATCTTCGAGGTGGAGCCGAAGACGAGGGCCCGGTCCGCGTGACCGTGTGCCTCGCACGCCCCGAGCAGGTCCAGGATCTCCACCTCCTCGTCCGTGAGGTGGTGGGCGGCATACGCGTTGTCCCACAAGATCCGGAAGTCGGGCGCCGCGGTCGGCATCGCGGCGAGGCGCTCCACGACCTGGTCGCTGTAGCTGACACCGCTCGGATTGCTGTACTTCGGCACGCACCAGATGCCCTTGATTGTCGGGTCGTCGGCGACGAGCCGCTCCACGACCTCCAGGTCCGGGCCCTCGTCGCTCATCGGCACTGGAACGAGGTCGATGCCGAAGCGTTCGCTCAGTGCGAAGTGCCGGTCGTAGCCGGGCACCGGGCACAGGAACGCGACGCGCGTCTCGTCGGCCCAGCGGCGTACGGCGCCCGGGACCTTGCTCAACAGCGCGTGCACCACGCAGTCGTGCATCAGCTCGAGGCTGGAGTTACCGGCGGCCAGCAGCCGCTCGGCCGGCACCTGGAACACGGGCGCGAAGATCTCCCGCAGTTCCGGCAGGCCCTTCAGACCGCCATAGTTGCGGCAGTCGGTGCCGTCGGCCGCCGTCCAGCGTCCCGCCGGGAGCGACAGCAGGTCCTGGGCGAGGTCGAGCTGCTCCGGGGCGGGCTTGCCGCGCGTGAGGTCCAGGACGCGTCCCTGCGCCTTCAGCGTGCGGTAGTCCTCGATGGCCTGGGCGCGTCGCCCGGTGAGATCTCCGAGGGGCGCGTCGGTGGTCGTCATCGTCTGCACTGCCTTTCACGTCTGGCGAGGAGTCGCGCGGGTACCTGCCCGGATCCCAGGTCCACAAGCGCGTCAGCGACCCACATCACACGACCTGCGGCCGGAGTGTGCGCGTCTTGTGCCGCCGGCTGGGCACGCAGCTCAGACTGATCCTCGTCGAGGCAGGCGGGTGCGGGGCCGGAGGCCGACACCATGTTCCGTCGCCCCCGTACGTGTCGACGGTCCTCGCACCTCCCGCACATCACGGGTGGTGCGAGGACCGTAGGAGTCCGAGCACGGTTGCGGTGGGTCGGGCCCCTTTCGCCTGCCTGTTAGAAGGTGAGCTTCCAGCCGTTGATCCGGCCGGTGTCCTGTGCTGCCACGTCCTGGACACGCAGCGTCCAGGTGCCGTTGGCCGTCTCGGCGGAGGCGTTCACGGTGTACGTGGCCACCACGTTGTCCGCGGAGTCGTTGGCCGAGGAGTTCTTCAGGCGGTAGGCGGTGCCGTCCGGTGCGATCAGATCGACGACCAGGTCACCTCGCCAGGTGTGGGTGATGTCCACGCCCACCTTGAGGGTGGCGGGCGCGTTCCCCGTACGGCCGCTGACGGTGATGGTGGAGGTGGCGGCCGCCGCGTTGTCGGGGATCGCGACGTCGGTGGTGTTCTCGTAGACGTCACCCGGCGGGATCGCGGGTTCGGTGCCCAGCGTCCACACGGCGTGTGCGATCGCGTCGCTGTTGCGGTCCAGGGCGGTGTCGTTGATGTTCGCCGTGCCGTCGCAGGACGAGTGGTAGCAGCGGTCGAAGGCCTGACCTGCTGTGCCGCCCCACTTCTGGGCCTGGGCGCTGGTTTTGGTGCGGCTCGCGCCGGTGAACAGGCCGCCGACGGGGATACCGACGTTCTTGAACGCGGCATGGTCCGAGCGGCCGTCGCCCTCGGTTTCGATCTCGGTCGGGACGCCCAGGCCGGTGAAGTAGTCCTTGAAGGTCTTCTCGATGGCGGGGTCGTCGTCGTAGACGAAGTAGCCCGGATTGGGCGAGCCGATCATGTCGAAGTTCAGATAGCCGCTGACCTTCGCACGCTCCGCGGCCGGCAGGTTGTTGACGTAGTGCTTGGAGCCGAGCAGACCCAGTTCCTCGGCTCCCCACCAGGCGAACCGCAGATGCTTGGTGGGCTGGAGCTGTGCCCGGGAGACGGCGAGCGCGCTCTCCAGGACGGCGGCGGAGCCGGAGCCGTTGTCGTTGATGCCGGGCCCGGAGGTGACGCCGTCGAGATGGGCGCCGGCCATCAGGACGGCGTTCGGGTCGCCGCCCGGCCAGTCGGCGATCAGGTTGTAGCCGGTGGCTGAGCTTGCCGTGAACTGCTGCACGGTGGTGGTGAATCCGGCCGCGTCCAGCTTGGCCTTGACGTAGTCGAGGGAGGCTTTGTAGCCGGGGCGGCCATGGGCGCGGTTGCCGCCGTTGGCGGCGGCTATGGAGCCGAACTGCGACAGGTGCGCCTTGACGTTGGCGAGCGGTATGTCGGGGGCGGCGGTCGCACTGGGCACAGGCGCCGCGAGGGCCGTGGGAGGGGTGGAGGCGGCGACGGCCGTGGGAGCGGTGGAGGCGAACAGGCCGCCGAGTGCCAGGACCGCACAGGCCACCAGGCGTCTGACGCCGGGCGCGCGGTCGGGAGCGGAGAGTCTCATGTGGGGGCTCCGATTCGGATTCCGTACAGGACAGGGACGGAAACGTACGAGACGCCCCGCGACTACTGGGGCCGCAGGGCGCTGGAGCTGTGCATGGTGCGTAATGCGTGATGCGTGCCCGCATCGTCGTGCTCGGTGTGACAGACCGTCAAGAGCGAGAATCGGACGGCCTGTTCCGCATTTCGTGCACACGGTGATCGGTTCGAGGAGCCATACAGGCGTGCATGTGCTCCCCGGACCACCTGATGCAGGCGGCCCGGGGTCGGACACGATCGCCCGGAGCAGCGACCACAGGAAGTGGTCTGCTGGGCGGAAACCGTCAACTTTCGTCGGGGCCCCAGAAACCTTCGGCGGATGCGCACGCCGGGTGAGGTGCATAGCGTCGCTTGCATGTCACGATCTATCCGGCAGTCCGCCGTGCCCTCGCGTTCTCTACGGATTGCGGCGCTGCTGGCCGCCGCCGCGCTGACTTTGACCGGGTGCGTCAGCGGAAGCACCGCGGCGTCAACGCAATCCGAGCCGTCCGCGCCGGCGCCTGTCCCTGAACCGATTGACTGGACTGCGTGCGGGCCTCGCCTGGACTGCGCCACCGTCAAGGTGCCGATGGAGTACACCGCGCCCGACGGCGAGCAGATCGCGCTCGCTGTCACCCGTCACCGTGCCACCGACCCGCAACGGCGTATCGGCAGCCTGTTCATCAACCCGGGCGGTCCGGGGGTGTCGGCCACCGAGACCGTGAAGTCCATCGACCCCAAGAGCGCCACCAGCCCGTACTCGCCGGACGTGGTGTCCCGCTTCGACGTCATCGGTATGGACCCGCGCGGGGTCGGTGAGTCGGGCGCCGTGCGCTGTCTCACCGACGAGCAGCGTGCCCAGGTGGCGGCCGACGACCTGGACCCGGCCATCCCCGGCGGGAAGTCGTGGACACGGCTGCTCGCTGACGCCGACACCTTCGCCAAAGGCTGCCTGGCGCACCGGAGTCCCGCGTTTTTGGCGAGCTTGTCCACCGACAACGTCGCCCGCGACCTCGACCAGGTCCGTGCAGCGCTCGGCGAGGAGCAGATCACCTTCTACGGAGCCTCCTACGGCACCGTGGTCGGCCCCATGTACGCCACGATGTTCCCGGCCCGCGTCCGCCAGATGGTGATCGACGCCCCCGTCGACACCAGTCTGTGGATGAACGACCCGCTCCGCCTCCTCGACGACGTCGCCGTCTCCAACGAGGAGAACCTCGACGCCTGGTTCAAGACATGCCGCACCGAGGGCGTGCAGGCCTGCCCGTTCGGGGACGGAGACCCCCAGTCCGCGTTCGACGCCCTGATCGCACAGCTCGAGGCCAAGCCGCTGCACGTCCCGCCCGCCGAGGGCCTCACCCCCGGCGGCACACTCGACGGCGCCGTAGCCCTCGAGGCCGCGCGGGCCGCCGCCGGAGCCCGGACGCTGTGGCCCACCCTCACCGCGGGTCTGCTCGCCGCCCAGCAAGGCAACGGCACACTCCTGCACTTCGTGGTCTCGAAGGTCACGGTCGCACCGTTCGGTGGCCCCTTCGCGACCCTCCAGGAGCAGCACACCGCGGTACGGTGCGCCGACTGGCCAGCCCTGACCAACCTGGCGGAGCACCGCGCCGCGGCAAAGAAGATCGCCGCACGCGGCGGGCGCCTGGCCAGCCGGGCGGCCTACAGCGCGCTCAACTGCGCGCGGTGGCCCGTCCAGAACAAGGACCGCTTCACCAAGGAGCTCACCGGCGCCGGCGCCCCGCCGATCCTGGTGGTGGGCGGCCGTGTGGACAACGTCTCCCCGTACCACTGGGCCCAGACCATGACGAAGCGCCTCAAGGACGCCGTCCTGCTCACCCGCGAGGGCGTCGGACACACCGCGTACCGCACGAGCGGCCGGTGCATCGACGACGCGGTGGACGCCGCACTGATCGAACGGAACCTCCCCGCCGAGGGCACCACTTGCGACGCCGTACCCCCGGGCACCACCCGGCCGCCTGCACCCTGGGCGGGGACAGCCGAGTAGGCGCTGGGCGTCGGTGCGGCCGCTGGTCAGGGGCGAGATCCGCAACGCGGGCATTCTGGTGGGCCGGTTCTACAAGAAGAACCGGATCCTCGACGGCTACGAAGACGCCTTCACGATGAGAATCCGCTCCTGACGCCGCACCGGGCGCCCGGGCTGTGGCCCGGGCGCCGGCCTGAACGGATGCCTCAGCCGGTCAGGGGCCAGAACTGGGCAAGGTAGCGCTCGATGCCTTCGGGCACGCCTTGCTCGGCGAGCGGCCGAACGGCCTCGCGGCCGGTGCAGTAGAGCCGGACCCCCCAACGCCTCGCATGGTCGGCGAGGTGAATGTGGTCGGACATCGGGCCTGCGGCCGCCCACACCGCGAGCTCGCCGCTCGTGCACCCGAGTTCGGCCTCGGCCCGTTCTTCCCACGCCTCTCGTTCCTCCGCGGGCGGCGCCGGCGCGTCCCAGACCTCCACGTCGAGGTATGCGGTGTGGGTGTGCCCGGCGCTCTCCACGTCGATCCGTCCCTCGAGCACCGCGACGAACCCAGCGCTGCTGCGGGCTTCCGGATACGGCACGGGTACGGCGGTGTCGTCGGCGTCCTGCAGACAGAATCCGAAGAAGTCGACCTCCACCTCGACACGCTGTCGCGCGCGCAACTTTGGCACCTCTGCTCCCTGAACACGCAAGGTTGGCGGCCAGTCCCGGGGACCGGGACGTCAGAAGGCGCGCGGGCCCGCATCGGTGGAGCGGACGGCCTGGGCGTACATCTCCTCTTCCTTGTCGACTGCGCACTTGTACTTCGACGGCTGGTTCAAGGGGACCTTGGCCACGTCGGGGATGTTGTTGCAGGCGACGAACTTCGGGGTGTAGTTGCCGTACAGCAGCTTCGCCACACCGACCTTGGTCAGCAGACCGGTATCGGGAACGGCCTGGAAGGAGGTGGAGCCGGGCAGCCAGCCGTCACCGCCGAAGGTGACGGTCCAGGTGAGTCTTTCGCCCTCGTACGTGGAGGTGCAGGTCACCCGTTCCCCGTTCTTCGCCTTCACATCCTTCGGGCACGTGGCGGTCGTCTTGCCCGGCGCGTGCGCGAGCTTGAGGGTCGCCGTTTCGATCTCGTAGGCGAGCTTCTGTGAAACCGGCGCATCGGAGCCGGGCTCGGCCGCCGCCGGCTTCGCTTCCCAGTCCTTCTGCGCCTGGGTGGGGGCCGCGAGTCGCTGCGGCAGCACCTTCTGGCCTTCGGCGGCCTTGCCCGCGGGCTCTGAGGACTTGTCCGACCCCGACGAACACCCCACCAGCGCCGCCCCGAGGACGACAGCGGCCAAAACCCCGTTCACACCACGCACTTGCGACACTCTCCTCACAGCAACAACAGCACAACTCCGCGCGCCGGATGCATTGCATCCGCCACGGCACATCGAAGGAACCTTTCCATACGCTGGAAAGACACGGGCATCCAGGTACGCGCATGCAAAGACAGTGCGGCTGTCGGGGACGGCAGCTTCCGGCGTCCTGCAGCTCGACTGCCTGACGCGGGCGCCCGAAAGATCGTCGTAGGGAGCGGGTGCACTTCGGCACCTCTCCTCGCAGTGGTCGAGTCATCAAGTACTGCCACCGCTCAACGTCTCTGCCTAAGTGCCGTCCCGTAAATGATCTTCAGGTTGCCTCGGGCATGGTTGGCCGCTGTGCGGCCCGCTCGCTTATCCGGCGAGGGCGAGGTTGTGCATCCGGGCGATGCCGAGCATGGCGCGATGGACGCCGTCGCCTTGGAGACGGCAGTCGCGGAGGATCTTCCAGGTCTTCATGAGGGCAAAGGCGTGCTCGACGCGGGCTCGGACCTGCTTGTGGGACTTGTTGTGTTCCTCTTTCCAGTCCGAAAGTCCGGCCTGGCCGCGCTCGCGGCGGTGCGGGATGACGAGTCCGGCGCCCGGGTAGCCACCGTCGGCGATCGTCATGGTCTTGCCGACGACGGCCTTGGCGCCGGACTCCTCCCATGCCTTGCAGTCGTTGCGGTTTCCGGCGAGCGGCCGGCCGACCACGACGACCAGGCGAGTGTAGGCATCGATGACGACCTGGTGGTTGGTGGAGTACCGGTAGTTCTTCGACCGCTCGGCAATGGTGGGGTCGCGGGTGGGGACCAGGGTGCCGTCCACGATGAGCACAGTGTCCCTGGCAAACCTCTTGCGGGGCTGAAGCGCGAGCATCGGCCCGAGGTGGTCAATGATGCGGTCCGCCGCCGACTTGGACACCCCGAACAGCGGGGCGAGTTGCCGCATGGTCAGGTTCGTGCGCCAGTAGGCCGCGACCAGCAGTGCCCGGTCCAGCAGCGGAAGGCTCCACGGCCGGCCCTTGCGGGCGGCGTCCGCACCCTGGCGCCGCAGAACGGTCACCAGCTTCCCAAACTGCTGCAGGCTGAGCCCGCTGAACGGGGCTATCCAGGACGGCTCCGACGCCGTGATCACACCAGCCACGGCAAGATCGTCTCATCTTGATCATGCTGCGGGGCCGCCAGTCTCTGATGGGACACATCTCGGTCGACTGGACGGATCCGGCATGAGAGCCTCGCGCGCGTGGTTACTGAAACCGAGGTGGGAGAGTTGTTGCACCAGCGCGGCTGGCGGACGGCATTCACGGTCACTGAAAGGATGAACGCGTGGGCTGCCCTGGCGAGCGCGATCGAGCGCGGCTACGGCGACGACATCTACGAGTACACCAACGACCTCTACTGCCGAAACTGGCTGCACGAGGCGTGGCTCCTGCTGGACGAACACGTCGTCCAGCTCTGGACCCCGCGGATCAAAGCTCTGGACGACCAGTTCAAGGCCGTGACCATCGACGACGACGGCCAAGCACTCGATCAGTTCCACAGGCTGCCCGGCCCCGACCTGTGGTGGTGGCGGCGCCACCCCCGCATCCTCACCGGAGACCTCGGGCATTCGCTTCGCTCGGCCGGTGCCATCGGCGCCGACCCGGACACGGCATGACCCTCAGCCTCGTGGCATCACGGGACAGCACTTAAAGCGTGTTGCACAAGGCCGTGTTCGGGCAGGTCAGGGCCTGTGATGACGGTTCTCTGGTCATGATGCGAGGGCGAGGTTGTGCATGTGGGCGACGGCTTGGACGGCGTGGTGGAGGCTGTTGCCGTGCTGCCGGCAGTCGCGGAGGATCTTGTAGTTCTTCATGCGGCCGATGACATGCTCCACACGGGCACGGACTTTGCGGTGGGCGGCGTTATCGCTCTCCTCGCCGGGCAGTAGCTCGCGGCGCGGTCGTTTGCGGTGTGGGGTGACCATGCCGCAGTTGAGGCAGGTGCCGTCGGCCAGGACGGTGACGCCTTGGCAGTGCTCGGCCAGGCCCGAGGCCCGCCAGGCATGCGCGTCCGCCGCGGTGCCAGGCAGTGGACGACCGGTCGCGATCACGAGGCGCGTATCGGCGTCCACGATGACCTGCACGTTCGCTGAAAATCGGTAGTTCCGGCTGGAGGCACCGACATCCGGTCGCGGACCGGGATGCGAGTGCCATCCACGATCCACAAGCGGTCGGTGGCATCGGCCGGCCGGGCGATCGCCTCGAGTGCAAGCAGCGGCCCCAGCCGCTGGTGTTTCTGGCATGATCATGCCGACTGGCCGGGTGACGGCCCTCATTTGTCCGGCCCACCGGCCGATCCGGATCCCTCCGCTCGAAAGGTTTCGCTTCATGCGCATGAAGAAACTGCTCACAGCTGGCGCGGCGGCGCTCCTCGCCACCGTCGGGACCCTTGTCGTGGCCTCCCCCGCAGAGGCCGTCGACTGCGACCACGTCTGGTACACCGACGAGTCCGACTCGATAGGCTCGGTCGACCAGGGCGGACGCCTGTGCTTCGCCGAGCACGGCGACTACGTCTTCCTGGCCGACTACGACGCCGACGGCTACAGCGTCGTCCTCGCCGCCTTCATGGACGGCACCGGTCAACTCCTCTACACGCTGAAGGCGTCGGGCGCCGGTGACGTGCAGACGGCCAACGCCGGCGACGGCATTGCCTACCACAACCTGCCCGAGGTGAACATCAGGTTCCGGATGTACCTGACCAAGTCCGGTTCGGGCCAGGTCGGCGACGTCACGCACGTCGTGAACAACGATTCCTAATCTCGTTGTCAAGCTGCGACTGTGACGGGTGGTATTGCCTCGTAGCACCGTCCGTCACGGAGCAAAGCCCACAAGACATTCACGCGCCGTCGGGCGAGGGCAAGGACTGCCTGGGT
>NZ_JAAKZW010000104.1 GCF_011044995.1 Streptomyces mesophilus
GTGGTGGCGGCGGCCTTTGGGGCGGTGGTCTTCGGGGCGGTGGCTCTCGCTGCTGACCCGGCGGTGGTCCCGGCGGCGGCCGATCGGCGGGCGAAGGCGCGGGTGGCGCTCGCGCACAGGGAGTAGAGGACGGCGACCAGGGCGATGGCGCCGAGCAGTCCGAGCGTGGCCGTGGCGGTGCGGCCGAGGGAGGAGGTCTGGAGGGTGGTGATCCAGGACGGGGAGTCCGAGTAGCCGTCGTAGGCGGTGGAGCCGAGCATGACGCACACGGTGGCGACGAGCCCCGGGACGGGCGGGGTCGCGTCGAGGCCGTGGAAGGGGTTGCGGAGTACGAGGCGTCCGTCGCGGCGGCGGCCGATGAGGGAGAGCCGGGCGAACAGGGTCGAGTACGCCTCGAAGGCGTCGCCCTGCGTGAACCAGCGCGCACCGAAGTACGCGGCGGCGGCGAGGTGGACGGCCGCGTAGGCCAGGAGGAAGACGAGCAGGGCGGTACGGGAGGCCGGGTCCGGGGAGGCCAGTTCGAGCCAGGTGTACGCGAAGAGGTGGACCGCGGCGGGCCACATGCCGAGCCACGCCGGGAGCGGGCGGCCTGCCGCCGGGTCGCGCCGCAGTGCGCGGCAGCCTGCGGCGTGCAGGGTGCGCAGTGGGTTGAGGAGACGCCAGACGGGGCCGAAGAGGAGGGATGCGGGGACGAGTCCGACCCAGAACAGGACGTGGACGGCGCCGGGTGCCGGGTTGCGTTCGGGGTCGTCAGGGCCGAAGAGGAGATGGGCGAGGACGAACAGGGCTGCGGCGAGGCCGAGTACGCGCAGTACGCGGCGGGTCGAACGCGCGTCGGCCAGGCGCTGCACCGGGCGGGGCAGCGCGAGTCCGGAGCGGTCGCCGCGGAAACGGGAGGTGGACCAGAGGAGACCCAGCGCGAGGAAGGAGATCAACAGGGCGGCGAAGGCACCGGCGTACGCATAGAAGGGGGAGAGGGGCAGGTCGTGCTGGGAGCCGATGCCGTGGGCGAGCGAGGTCAGGGCTGAGGGGCGCGGGGCCGGGGTGTCCGTCGGGGCGATGGCGTGCAGGGCCTGCGCCCCGGCCTCGGGGACGGGCAGCGCGTGCAGGTCGCGCACGCCGGGCAGGTCCCGCACCGTAGGCAGGTCCCGCAGGGAGTGCAGGGTGTTCAAGGTGTTCAGCGTGCTCAGGGTCAACACCTTTCACCGCACCACGAGTTGCATGAGGAGGAGGCCCGAGCCGTGGGTCTCGACCTCGAAGAGGCCGGTGCGGTCCAGTGTGAGTGTCAGCGTGCCCGCGCGGCCCGCAGGCAGGTCGGCCTCCTTGTCGTAGCCGTGGACATGGAGGGTGTCGGCGCGGTCGCTCGTCACCGACAGGCGAATGCGCTGGCCCTTCTTCAACTCGATGCGTCCGGGCGGGGGTTCGACGCTCTTGCCGTCGACGGTGATCGTCACGGTGCGGTCGGCGCTGCCCTCGTCCGGCGCGTCCGAGCCGCCGTCGTCATGGCCGTGCCCGCTCCCCCGCCCCGCCTGGGACAGCTCGGCCGTCGACTCGACCGGCTTTCCGTCGACCGCCCAGACGGTGTGGTCGTCCGCGTACAGGCGGGCGGTGAGCGTGTGGGCGCCCTTGGGGACGGCGGATGCGGGCAGGTGGTACCACTCGCCGTACACCCGGGCGATCTTGCGGTCGTCCAGATACAGATGGGCGTGGCCACGGCCCGGCAGCGCTCCCCCGCCCACACTGTCGGGCGTGAACCGGAAGGCGTGGACGGAGAGCCGGACGTTCCAGCCGTCCACGGAGTCCGGGCGCACCGCCAGTTCCACGGACGGCGCGTCCGCGGCGTCGACCTGCCGGTAGCGATGCCCTGACTCGTCCTCGCGGTCGAGCAGCCGGCCGGTCGAACCGCTCGCCTCCTCATGGCTGGTGCCGGGCTTGTGGTGCGTGGTGGGGCGGTCGCTGCAGCCCGCCATAACGCCGACGAGCAGCAGCGCCACGGCGACGGCCCCCGCACCTCGGCGGACACTCCGCGCCCCGACACCCCTCACACCGGCACCCCTCACACCGGCACCTCCGCCTCGGCCACCGTCGGCGGCGGCTGCTCCTCGTCCGCCTCCGCCACGGCAGGGGCCTCCCCCGCACGCGAAGCCGCCACGACCACGGCCCAGATCACCCACACCACACCGAGCAGCCCACGGATCCAGGCCGGGCCCAGCGGGATCCAGGGCAGCATCACCACCGCCTTGTCGAAGGCGTCGAGCAGGGTGAGCACGCCGAGGGCGACCGTCACCCAGCCGAACCAGGGCCGCTCCCCGCGCAGCACCACACCGGCTCCGACCCACCAGGCACCGGTCAACAGCAGTGCCACAGCGGGCAGATACCCGGCCTGCAGGCCCTTCGTGGCACCGGCCACGTCCAAGGCGAGCCCGACAAGACCCGCCGCACAGGCCACCGTCGCCCACCGATGGGTGCGCAGCCTGCGCCACCACAGCACGCCCCCGACGAGCGTCAGTACGGCCGCGATCCCCAACGCGACCTGGACCTCGATCCGTTCGATCCCCGTCGCCCCGTACCAGTCGCAGCCCGCGGGAAGCCGTGCGGCCCGTGCGTCGTAGTCGGCGCACACCAGCAGGGCCGCCAGCTTGGTCGGTTCGCCCGCGAGCCGGTCCGCACCGCCGGACACGTCCCCGCGCGAGGACCCGCACTCCGGCAGCGCCCGGGGCGTGGACGCGCCCGCCGAGCCCTGCCAGCAGTTGCCCTCGCCCTGCCCGTCCCACCACACGTCGGTGGCGTTGGGCCGCGCCTCGCCCTGCTTGTCGACGCCGAGCTTGTTGCCCGCGTACCGGTTGTGGTGCGAGGTGTCCGCCTGCTTCGACCAGGCCGACTCCCCGCGGATGAAGGCGGGCACGGCGCTCAGGAAGAAGGCGGCGCGGTCATGCCCGTACACCCAGTTGTTCTCGTAGAGGTTCCAGTTGCCGCCGGCGGTGATGATGCCGGTGCCGGGCGGCATGGAGATCTGCGGGCAGACCACGCCGTCCTCGTAGCCGCGGTCCACGGGAGCCTTCGCGCAGGTGCCGTCGGCGATGTACTTGTAGTAGTCCGCGTTGTTGTCGTGGATGTCGTTGCGCTCGAACCGGGCGTGGTTCTGCGGCAGTCCGGGGTGCCCGGGGAAGGCGGAGTCCATGGAGGCGCCGCCCATGTTGTGGTCGAACTCGTTGTCGTGCACATAGACCGAGTCGCCCGCGGTGCCGCTGTAGCCGACCATGTTGTGGTGGCTGCGGCAGCCGGTGATCTCGATGGAGTAGCGCGGGACGTCGTAGCCGCGCTCGTTGTTGATGTCGGAGGCGCTGCCCGGGTAGATGCCGGAGTCGCCGTTGCCGTACGACTCGCAGTTCTTGTAGAGCCCGTGGTCGCTGGCGAAGGTGAGGAAGCCGTACTCGTCGTTCCAGCGGGTCAGCACGTCGTCGATGACGAAGCCGTCGCCGGCCAGGACGTACAGCGAGTTGAAGGTGGTGCGCTGGGCGGTGAAGTTCCGGAAGTAGATCCCGTCGCTCTCGTCCGCGCGGATCGCGTTCAGCTTCCCGTACTTGGCGTCGATCACCACGTCGAGCCGTGAGGCGCCGGTGCCCTCGATCTGCAGGTCCTTCTTGCCGAGGATCGCGACGAGGTTCTGGTTGTGCGGGCACTGCTTCTGCTGCGCGAACGACAGGATCTGGTAACCCAGCGCGGAGTCCTTGGCCTTGAGCTTGGTGCACGCGCCCGTGGGCTTGGGCTGCGAGGGCTCCTCCTCGTACAGGCCGGGCAGGATCGCGATGTTCATGCCGGGCTCGTCGACGGCGTCCACCGCCTCCTGCAGATGCCGGAAGCCGCTCTCCTGGCACTTCTCGAAGAGGTCGAGGTTCTCCTTGCGCAGCTCGGCAGGGAAGCCGGAGATCCGGCGCTCGAAGTCCGCCCGGTCCTTCTTGCAGACCAGCAGGTCAGGGGGCCCGTCGCGATAGGTGGGCACGCTGCCCGAACCGTCCGGGAACGTCACCGGCCGCTCCTCGTGCGCCTGGGCGACGGGGGCTATGAGGAGGGTCGCGCACAGCGCGGCAAGGACGGCTAGGAGCCTTCGGGTCCATGGCATGCGCGTGAGAGTAGAGGATTGTTCATCTTTTCGGAGCCCCTCCGGAGGTAACTTTCTGCGGCACTCCTCGCGGGGCCCCGTTGACGCACCCTCATCGGAATCCTACGGTGGACCATAGGATTCCTTAACGCACCGGGAGCGCCACCATGAACGGCATCGAGCAGGCGAGGAAGACGGCCCAGGAGCTCACGTATCTCACCGGCTTCGGAAATGAGCACAGCTCCGAGGCGGTGCCGGGTGCGCTGCCCGTCGGCCGCAACTCACCGCAGCGCGCACCGCTCGGTCTGTACGCGGAGCAGCTCAGCGGCAGCGCGTTCACCGAGCCGAGGGCGCACAACCGCCGCTCGTGGCTGTACCGCATCCACCCTTCGGCCGCACACCCCGCCTTCACGCGCACCGACAACGGCGCGATCCGCACGGCGCCCTTCACCGAGACGACGCCCGACCCCAACCGGCTGCGCTGGAACCCGCTGCCGGACCCGGCGCCCGGCACCGACTTCGTCGCCGGCCTGTGGACGCTCGGCGGCAACGGTGACGCCACCCAGCGCACGGGCATGGCGGTACACCTCTACCACGCCAACTCCCCCATGCAGCGGCGGGTGTTCAGCAGCGCCGACGGCGAGCTCCTGATCGTCCCCGAACAGGGAGGCCTCCTCATCCGCACCGAGTTCGGGCTGCTGCACGCCGAGCCCGGCCATGTGGCGCTGATCCCGCGCGGGGTCCGCTTCCGCGTGGAGCCTCTCGCCGATGCCGTACGCGGATACGTCTGCGAGAACTACGGCGCCCCGTTCCAGCTCCCCGACCTCGGCCCGATCGGCGCCAACGGCCTTGCCAACGCCCGTGACTTCCAGGCGCCGACGGCCGCGTACGAGGATGTCGAAGGCCCCGTCGAGGTGATCAACAAGTACTGCGGCAACCTCTGGACGGCCGCCTACGACCACTCGCCGCTCGATGTGGTCGCCTGGCACGGCAACCACGTGCCGTACGTCTACGACCTGCGCCGCTTCAACGTCATCGGCACCATTTCCTACGATCACCCCGACCCGTCGATCTTCACGGTGCTCACCTCACCCACCGACACCCCCGGACTCGCCGGCGTCGACTTCGTGGTCTTCGCGCCGCGCTGGCTGGTGGGCGAGGACACCTTCAGGCCGCCGTACTTCCACCGCAATGTCATGAGCGAGTACATGGGCCTGATCGAGGGCGCGTACGACGCGAAGGCCGAGGGCTTCGTCCCCGGCGGCGGTTCGCTGCACAACATGATGTCCGCGCACGGGCCCGACCGCGAGACCTTCGAGAAGGCCTCGGCGGCGGAGCTGAAACCGCAGAAGATCGACGACGGGCTCGCGTTCATGTTCGAGACGCGCTGGCCGGTGACGCTCACCGGGCAGGCGCAAGGCGCCGACCACCTGCAGACGTCCTACGACGATGTGTGGCAGGGTCTCGAACGGCACTTCAGGCCGTAAGAGCCCTACGTCTCCTTGTCGGCATTGACGCAGCCGCGACCGGATCGGAGTAGCCAGTGACCGCTTTCGCCCCGGACTCGATCGTCCTGAACCGCAAGCTGCCGCTCTGGTATCAGGTTTCGCAGTCCCTGCGGGCCTCGATACTGGGCCGCTCCCCGGAGGCGCCGCTGCGCCTGCCGACCGAGGAGCAGCTCGCGCTGCACTACGGCGTGAGCGTGCTGACCATGCGGCAGGCGCTCAAGGAGCTCGAGGACGAAGGACTGATCAGCCGGCACCGGCGGCGCGGCACGTTCATCGAGCCGAGCGCGACGCGCAGTGCGCCCGTGCGGCTGCTCGGTTCGGTGGACGCGATCGTGGCCCAGCAGTCGGGGATGACCACCCGGCTGCTCGACCACGGCAAGGCACCCGTGGACAGCGAACTCGCCGAGTTCTTCCCGGAGTTCAGCGAGGTCGCCACGTATCACCGGCTGCGCAGCGACGAGGCGACGGGTGAACCGACCAATCACGCCCGCAACTTCGTCCGCCCCGATCTCGCCGAGCGGATCGATCCGGACGATCTGCTGCGCTGGCCGATGACCAAGGTGCTGCGCGACGGCGTGGGCGTCCAGATCAGCCGGATCACCGACACGGTCGAGGCCCGCCTCGCCGACCCGGAGACGGCCCGTCTCCTCGAAGTCCCGCTGCTCAGCCCGATCCTGCACTACACAGGGGTCACCTTCGACGAGGAGGGCTGCGCGTTGGATGTGGCGCGGATCCTGTACCGGGGCGACCGGTTCTCGTTCACCGTGACCTTGGACGCCCACTAGGGCCTGCCCTGTGGATCAGGCCTCAGGAGGCCGGGCCCCGGCGGAACGCCCCTGAGTACGATGCTGACCGTGACGCAAGAAGAAGCGCCGCTGCTCAAAGACCTCATGCCGTGGTCCGTCGCGCCTCTGCGCATCGGCCGCGGCTGGCCGTTGGCGCCCGAGACGTCGTCCCTGAAGGCGCGCTGGGAGGCGTTCGTACGGGCCGAAGGCGCCGCGCGCGAGGCGCTGTTCAAGCCGAGCCGGTCGCGCACCCTGCGCACCACCGTCGCCCAGCTCCCCGGCCACCCCGCGGGCACCGGACCACTCGCCTCCGCGTCCGGCCCGTGTCCGGAGCCGGTGCAGGTGCTGCACGGACCGTTCGACGAGCAGTGGCTGATCGCCGACCACCGGCTCATCGACGTGGCGCGGCCCGAGGTGTGGCGTGTGGCCGGCCCCGAGCAGCTGTTCCTCGTCGAGCAGGGGTACGTCCCCGACAGCAGCGGTCCCGCACTGCTCGCCACTGCCCTGATACCGGACGGCCGTTCACCGGCCGGGCGCCCGGGGCGCATCCTGCCCCTCTACCGAAGGCCCGGCGGCGACGAGCCCAATCTCGCCCCCGGACTCGGCGCGTTCCTGGAGGGGCAGTACGGCCGCGAGATCCTCCCCGAGCACCTGCTGACCTGGGCCCTGGCCACCGGCCGCAACGGCTCCGACGGCGTCCGTGTCCCGCTCCCCGCGGACCCGGACATCTGGGCCCATGGCGTCGAGCTCGGCCACCGCATCCTCTGGCTCCATCTGCGCACCGGTGAGCGCCCCAAACTGCCGGGCGGCCGCCGCCCCTACGTCCGCGCCGCACTCCCGCCCCGTCCCGCCGAGCTCCTCTACGACCGCGACGAGGAGGCCCTGCACATCGGCGACGGCCGGATCTCCCCCGTACCGGCGGAGGCCTGGGATTTCCACGTCAGCGGTGTCCGGGTGCTCGAGCTGTGGTTCGCGCGCCGCACGCAGACCGCCGAGCCCGGGGAGCTCGAGGCGATCGGGCCGCGCATCTGGCCGCAGGAGCGCACCTCGGAGCTGCTCGAACTGATCACGGTCCTGGCTCTGCTCGCCGAACTACGGCCCCGGCAGGACGAGTTGACGGCCACGACCGAGGCGGACCCGCTCGGCGCGAGGGCGCTGCGCAACGCCGGAGTGCTGCCCGTCCCCGAGACGTCCCGCCGCCCGGCCTCCGTACTCGACCACCATGAGGAGGGCCCGGGCGGTCAGTTCGCCCTGCTCTGAGCGGCCACGGGCCCGTGGGGCAGAGTGGGGACATGACGACGTACGAGACGATGCCGTACCACCTGGAGACCGAGCGGCTGCTGCTTCGACCATGGCACGCGTCGGACGCCGCCGAACTCCGCGACCTGGTCGCCGAGCGCGGCAAGGGGAAGCTCACGGTGGAGTCCGTCCGTGACGACATCGCGGAGATGCTCACGGCCACGGAGACGAACGGGATCGCCCTGCTGCCCATCCAGCGGCGCAAGGAGGGCGACTTCATCGGCTACTGCGGACTGATCATCGGCCGCTCCACCCTGGAGGAGCCCGAGATCGCCTACGAGTTGTTCCAGCGCGCGCACGGCAACGGCTACGCCACCGAGGCGGCCCGCGCGGTACTCGACGCCGCGGCCGCGACCGGGCGGAAGCGGCTCTGGTCCACCATCGGCACGTGGAACACTCCCTCGCTCCGCGTCATCGAGAAAATCGGATTCGAGCGGGATCGTGTGGTCACGGAGGAAAAGGCCGGTGAAATCGCCTGGTTCACCCGCTCGTTGCCATAGCGCCGGGGAACTACGGCCCGTCCCGGTGCAGCCGCCCCCGCGCCACCAGTTCGAGCGCCACCGCGACCGCCACCGCCTGTACGGCGAGCAGCGCGACCAGGACGAACAGTTGTACCGCCCCCGCCTGCACCGGTGACGCGCCCCCGAGCAGCATCCCGACGAACGCGCCGGGCAGGGTGACCAGGCCGACGGTGCGGGTCTGGTCGAGGCCGGGCAGCAGGGCGTCGGAGGCGGCGGGGCGGGCGATCTCGAGGCGGGCGTCGGCGTCGAGCATGCCCAGGGCCATCGCGGCCTCCACCTCGCCGCGGCGCGTGTGGAGTTCGTCCAGGGCCCGGCGGCCGCCGAGCACCGTGGCGGTGAGCGCGCCGCCGATGAGGATGCCTGTGATGGGGATCAGCGCGATGCCCTTGAGCGGGACGAGTCCGGTGAGCAGCAGGGCCACGACGACCGGCACGACACCGGCCGCGATCGGGGCGGCCGCCCACCACCACGTGGAGTTGTCGGTGATACGGCGCCCTGCGGTGCGTACCGCCACCGAGAACATCAGCAGCACGAAGGCGAGCAGCAGCGGCACCGACCGCACCACCCAGCCGATGAGCAGCGAGACGACGGCCAGTTGGACCGTCGCCCGCACCCCGGCCACGGCGATCTCCCGTGCCCGGCCGCCGCTGTCGTCCGGGGAGAGCCGCGCGTACGCGGCGACCGCGACGGCCACCACGAGCAGGACGGCGAGCACGACGCCGAGCGTGGCGTTGACGGGCAGGAGTACGGAGGCGGCGGACTCGGACACGAGGGCCACCCTAGGCGGCCGAGGGCCGGCACGGACGGGGCGGGGCACACCGCGCGCCCCGCCCCCGACGCGCTACTTCTGCGGCGCCGGCTCCGGGCCGAGCGACGCGAACTTCTCCTGCGAGACCACCCGCTTCGGCGGCCAGGTGATGTTCGACGGCGGCCACTTCTGGCCGGTGCGCTTGAGGAACCAGGACGGCGGCTCGTACATCGGCGGCTCATAGCCGTCCGGCAGCGCCGTCTTCCAGTCGACGCCCTTGGTGCGTTCGGCGAACTCGTCCTTGACCGCCTTCAGACGCTCCGGCTGCGTGACCAGATCGACCGCGGTGGCCGCCAGATACTTGGCCGCGGCGACGACCGCCGCCTGCCCGGGCGCCGCGGCCGCACAGGACGCCGTGGACCAGGTGTGCATCTTCGTGCCGATCGGGGCGAGGGCCGCGCCCATCGACACGGTCGGCACGTTCCAGCTGATGTCCGCGACGTCGGTGGAGCCGCCGCCCATGAACACCGGGTTGGGCGGGGTGAGTTGGGCGATCTCGGCATGCATGCCCTTCGCGGGCAGCCCGAGCGACTCCTGCAGCTCCTTGGCCAGCTGGTGCGCGTCCGCGCCGAACTTCGGCGGGCCGACCTGGCGCATGTTCTCGTGCAGCAGTTCCGCGAACGCCTTGTTGGGCAGCTGGTTCCAGCAGGCCGAGGTGATCTTGTGCTGGACCTTGGTCTGCGAAGCCTTCGCGGCCGCCTCGGCCACCGCGATCACCTTGTCGAGCAGCACTTGGACGCGCGCGGGGCTGCCTTCGCGTACGTAGTAGGAGATCTCGGCGATCTCCGGGGTGACGTTGGGGATGTCGCCGCCGTTGTTGATCACCCAGTGCAGCCGGCCGCCGGGCGCGAGGTTCTCCTCGCGCAGGAACTCGGACATCGTTGCCATCATCACGGCCGCGTCGAGCGCGGACTTGTTGCCGAGCGGGGTGCCGCCGTGGCCCGCGACACCGAGGAAGGTGAAGGTGACCGCGGTCATCGCCGTGGTCGTGCCCCAGCCGGTGGCGTTGGCGGTCGAGGGGTGCCAGTCGAGGAAGGCGTCGAGGCCCTCGTACACGCCCTTGCTGACCGCGTACGTCTTGCCGATCAGCGTCTCCTCGGCGGTCGAGCCGAAGAACTTCACCGTGACCGGCACCTTCCGCTCCCGCGCGGCCCGGGCGACCGCGGCCGCGGCGGCTGCGGCCGCCGTGCCGAGCGCGCTGTGCCCGCAGCCGTGGCCGGGGCCGTAGCTGGGCGCGAACGGGTCGTGGATGTACTCCAGGGGATCGTGGTGGCCGACGCCCTTCTTCTGGGACAGGCCGGGCAGCGCGTCGTACTCGCCGCTGAAGCCGAGCACCGGACCGCCCTTGCCCTGCCGGAAGGTCGCGGTGAACGCCGTGGGGAAGCCCGCGGTGCCGAACTCGATCTCGAATCCGGCGCGTTCGAGGAACTCGGCCTGCGCGAGCGAGGACTTCCATTCGCGCAGCGACAGCTCGGCGTTCTCCCAGATCTCGGAGTTGAGGCCGGTGACGCGGGAGGCGTTGGCGTCGATCCAGTCGAGCGCCGCCTGCTTGGCGGGGCTGTCCTCGGCCAGGCCTTCGGGCGCGGTGTACGCGGCGGCTTCGGCCGGGCCGCTGTCGGCCGCGGCCATCGCGGGGTCCGCCTCGGCGGTCATGACGGCGGAAGTGACGCCCGCGGCGCCGAGCAGCTGCATGATCCTTCTGCGGCTGAGGACGGGCTGTCCGGTTCCGGCCAGGGTCTCGTGCTCATGCTGGTCGTGCAGGTCACACACGCGTACCTCCGGGGGACGAGGATGGGTGTAACAGGCAAGTGATCAGCTAGGACCATGGACCCGAAAGGTTGCCTCGTCAACATCCGTGGATGACAAAGGTGTTACGCGGGGTTCAGGATCACTCTCATGTTCACCGCACCCCCGCCCCTCGCCGAGGCCTCGCCGCTCCCCCTGGAGGGCCTCACGGTCGTCGCCGTCGAGCAGGCCGTCGCCGCTCCCTTCGCCACCCGCCAGCTGGCCGACCTGGGGGCCCGTGTCATCAAGGTCGAGCGCCCTGACGGCGGCGATTTCGCCCGCGGTTACGACACCGCCGCACACGGTCTCGCCTCACACTTCGTGTGGGCCAACCGCGGCAAGGAGTCCCTCGCGGTGAACCTCAAGGATCCGCGCGGTCTGGACGTCGTACGCCAACTCGTCGCCGGGGCCGATGTGTTCGTGCAGAACCTCGCGCAGGGCGCGGCGGCCCGGCTCGGCCTCGACGCGGCGACGCTCTGCGCCGGGGACCCCCGCCTGATCGCGGTGGACATCTCGGGTTACGGCGCCGGCGGCCCGTACGCGGACAAGCGCGCGTACGACATGCTCGTGCAGTGCGAGGCCGGTCTCGTCTCGGTCACCGGCACCCCTGGGCAGCCCGTCAAGTCGGGGATTCCGGCGGCCGACATCGCGGCCGGCATGTACGCGTTCTCGGGTGTCCTTGCCGCCCTCGTACGCCGAGGCACCACGGGGCGTGGCGGTCCGGTCGAGATCTCGATGCTGGAGGCGCTCGCGGAGTGGATGGGGCATCCGCTGCATCACACGATGCACGGCGGCACGCCCCCGGCGCGCACGGGCCTCGCGCACGCCGTCATCGCTCCGTACGACGCCTATCCGACGGCGGACGGCGCCCGCGTGCTGCTCTCGGTGCAGAACGACCGGGAGTGGCGGCGCCTTGCCGAACAGGTCCTGCACCAGCCGGAGTTGGGCACCGATCCCGCGTACGCGACGAACGCCGAGCGGACCGCGCGCCGCGGCGCGACGGACGCACTGGTGGGCGAGGCGCTGGGGAAACTGACCGCGGACGAGGCGATCGCGCGGCTCGAGGCGGCCGGTATCGCCTGCGCGCGGCTGCGCGATCTGCACGAGGTCGCCGAGCACCCGCAGCTGGCGGCACGTGAGCGCTGGCGTGAGATGGGGTCCCCGGTGGGGCCGCTGCGGACCCTGCTGCCGCCCATCACGCTGCCGGGGACGGAACCCGCGCTGGGGAGTGTGCCCGCGCTCGGGGAGCACACCGAGGCGCTGCTGCGTGCCGTGGGGAAGTCGGACGCCGAGATCGCAGCGCTGCGCCGGGAGGGTGTGATCGCCTGAGCGCGGGCCGGTGCACGGACCTGGGCCCGTGCCGAGTCCACGGACCTGGGACCCGTGCCGAGTTCGCGGACCTCAGGTCCGCGCCGAAAGGTGGACTACTGCCCGCGCGGACGCGGGCAGTGGGCATCCCCCGCTCCAAGAGCCCGGGGACCGATCGCGCCGGACGCCCGCCGGCTCAGTGGCCGCCGAAGAGCGAGCGGGTCAGCCTGCGCAGCGGCGCGAACAGCGAGACGCGGCGCACCCTGGCACCCCTGCTCGATCGCTCGCGCGGCACCTCACGCGAGGTGAGCTCGCGCATCAGCGACGTCGCCTCGGCCACGTCACGCTGCGGGACGGCGGGACCGCCCAGCACGGCGAGATGGCGGTCGAGGCGCGAGCTGGTCGCGCTGCTCCCACACGTGATGGCAGGGACTCGCGCCCTGCTGCGCACTGTTATCTGTTCCATGTCACTCCCCACCCATACGAGGGCACCCGGCCCGGGCAGGTTAACCCTATCGCCCCCTCATGACACTCGTGTATCCCGGTCGCATGATTCACCTGCACGATAAGGAGGTTGACGATTACTCCCCGAATACGTCTGATTTCAGGGCGAGTTGGACGAGCGGCCTGCCGGTCGGCGCGAGGGATCCGCCGTCGGGTTCGGTGGTGACCGCTAGCGCGCCGGCACGGCCTCGGAAGTCCCATGCGACCAGGGGTTCGTCGCCGTCGAGCAGGCCCAGTGACCGGGGGTTTCCCGCTCCCGTCAACCACAGTTGGTGATCTTTGCCACGTGGTGGTGCGTCGAGCCCGCTGACGGTCACCACCGCCCGGCCGAGTCCCGGTGAGGAGACCACCGCGACCGCGCTGCCGTCCGGAAATCGTTCACCCGTCGTACGGGCATCCGGCGCCGCAAGTACCTGTGCGATCGCACGGGCCTGCGCCTGTTCGCGGTCGAGGCGATCCTGTGTGCGAGTGAGCTGGACCCCGAGCAGGGCGGCGGCGATCAGGGCGAGCGTCGCGGCCGCGGCGGCGACGGGCGCCGGGCGCAGGGTGAACCGCGGTGCGGGCCGCTGCGGAGAACGTTCCTGTTCCAAGGTGCGTACGGCGGTCAGGACCCGGTCCCGCATCCCTTCCGGCGCCGTGCCCGAGGCGGCCCGGGCGAGCCGGAGCGTGTCCGTCCGCAGGGCGCGCACCTGCTCCTGGCAGGGGGCGCAGCGGGCCAGATGGCGCTCGAACCGGCGCAGTTCGCGCCCGTCGAGCGCGTCCAGCGCGTAGGGACCGGCCAGCGAGTGCGGCCCGGTGAACAGGTTCATGCGAGGCCTCCGCCCAGGCACTCCCGCAGCCGCATCAGCCCGTCCCGCATACGGGTCTTCACCGTGCCCAGCGGCACGGACAGACGATGGGCGACCTCGCGGTACGTATAGCCGTCGTAGTAGGCGAGCGTCACCGACTGGCGCTGCAGTGCGGTCAGCCGGTCGAGGCAGCGGCGTACCCACTCGCGTTCGAGACCGGCCTCGACCTCTTCGGCGACGTGGTCGAACGCGGGGGTCTGCGCACGGCGGGCGACCCGCTCCTCGCGGTCGCTCGCGGCCCGTGCGGCACGGACCCGGTCGACGGCGCGGCGATGGGCGAGGGTGAGGATCCAGGCGAGCGCACTGCCCCGCTCGGGATCGAACCGCCCGGCGCCGCGCCACAGTTCGAGCAGCACCTCCTGAGCCACCTCCTCCGACTGCGCCGGGTCCCGCAGCACCCGCCGCACGAGGCCGTAGACCTGGCCCGACACCAGGCCGTACAGGTCCTCGAAAGCCCCCTGGTCGCCCTGCGCCACCCTCGGCAGCAACTCGTCCGCCCCCATGCGGTCCCTGCCTCGCGTGCTCGTCACCATGCGCTCCCCCAGGCCTCGTCCGGCGTCGTCCCGTCCCGCTGATTCGTCGCCGGGCGCGGAGCGGATGGCTTTCCCGCGCAGGGGACTCCCGCCCTCTCCCTCGGGCGCCGGCCGGCTTGTCACGGATGTGTCCCGGACCGAACGGATGCGTCCCGGGCCCAATCCGCCGCGCCCCGGGCCCCGAATGGCCTCCGACGGAACGCCCCGCACCACCCGGCGCGGGGCCCGACCAAGAGGACGGACGCGATGACAGCACTCACCGGGAGCATGCCGGGACCCAGGTCCCTGGCCGCTCTGCTCTGTGGTGCGTTGGCGGCCGGGGGACTCGCGGCCGCCGGTGTGAGCCTGCTCGAACCGGGGCAGGCCCGAGCCTCCAGCCACCGTGAGGCGCCGCTGATCTCGGGGCAGCCCGAGTACGACAACACGGACGTGTACGCGTTCGTGAGCCCCGACAAGCCGGACACCACCACGCTCGTGGCGAACTGGGTGCCGTTCGAGGAGCCCGCGGGCGGCCCGAACTTCTACCCGTTCCCCGAGGACGGCCGCTACGACATCCACATAGACAGCGACGGCGACGCCCAGGGCGATCTGCTGTACCGCTGGACCTTCGACACCAAGATCAGGAACGGCAACACCTTCCTGTACAACACAGGCCCGGTGACCTCGCTCGACGATCCCGACCTGAACGTGAACCAGACGTACGACATCGACGTACTGAAGCTGGACAAGCAGAAGATCGTGTCGACGACGAAGATCGCGGACAATCTGCCGATCGCGCCGTCGAACGTCGGCAAGGCGTCGATGCCGAACTACAAGAAGCTGCGCGACCAGGCGACCCGGCAGCTCGGCGACGGATCCACCTCGTACGTGGGCCAGGCGGACGACCCGTTCTTCCTGGACCTGAGGGTCTTCGACCTCCTGTACGGCGGTGATCTCTCGGAGGTCGGCCGGGACACGCTCAAGGGCTACAACGTCAACACGGTCGCCCTGCAGGTGCCGACCGCGAAGCTCGTGCAGTCCAAGAAGCAGCCGGTGGTCTCGGTCTGGTCGACAACCAGCCGCAAGAACGCGAGCGGCAAGTGGACCCAGGTGTCCCGGCTCGGGATGCCGCTGGTCAACGAGGTCGTCGTGCCGATGAAGGACAAGGACAAGTTCAACGCGTCCTCGCCCTGGAACGACGCGGACTTCCTGCCGTACGTCACGAAGCCCGAACTGCCCAGGCTGATCGAGTCGATCTACAAGATCAAGGCACCGGCCGAGCCCCGCAACGACCTGGTGTCGGTGTTCCTGACCGGCGTCAAGGGCCTCAACATGCCGCCGGGCGTCCGCCCCGCGGAGGCCCTGCGCCTCAACACCTCGATCCCGCCGGCCGCCGATCCCAAGCGGCTCGGAGTGCTCGACGGTGACAACGCGGGCTACCCCAACGGGCGCCGGCTCGCCGACGACGTGGTGGACATCTCGCTCCAGGTCGTCGAGGGCGAACTGGTCGGCCAGAAGAACGATCTGGGCGACGCGGTCGACGCCAACGACATGAAGTTCGGCGACTCCTTCCCGTACGTGGCGCTGCCCACGTCGGGCTCGCGCGGAGACACGGCCGACAAGAGCGCCGGCTCCTCGCCGCGCACCGCCCTCAACGGCGGTACGACACCGGCCGGTTCGGTCTCCGGCGACGACTCTGCGGTGCTGATCGCCTCGGCCGCCGCGGCCGGTGCGGGTGTGCTGCTCATCGGGCTCGGGCTCACCTGGTGGCGGATGCGCCGCCGGCTGATCTGAACCCTCCTCAACCGGCGTGGCCCGCTCGTGCTCCCCCCGAGCGGGCCACGCCCACCACTGTCTTTCCTGAAAGGACGGGGCCATGGCTCCCAGCAAGCTCGGCAAGTCGGTGGGCGCGGTGGTCGTGCTCGCCTGCGCCCTCACGGTCGGCTCGCTGACCATCGACTCCTCACCGACTCCCGCGCCCGCACGGATCGCGGTGGCGGATCCGGCGCGGCTCGGCGGGGACGACCTCGACCGGTCCGTGACCGCGCTCAAGGCCCAACTGGCCATGCAGCCCAAGGACTTCGCCGCCTGGGCCGCGCTCGGCACGGGCTACGTGGAACAGGCCCGCGTCAAGGGCGACCCGACCCGCTACCCACTCGCCCAGCGGGCCCTGGCCCGCTCCCTCGAGCTGCGGCCCGGCTACGACGCGGCCCTCGCGGGCCGGGCCGCCCTCGCGGCCGCTCGCCATGACTTCACGGGCGCCCTGCGTCTCGTACGGGAGACGCTCGCCGCCAATCCGTACAACGAACGGGCGCTGGCCCTGCACATCGACGCACTCGTCGAACTCGGCCGCTACCCGGCGGCGTGGCAGGCGGCGCAGGAGGCGGACTCCCGCAAGCCCGGCGTCCCCGTCTTCACGCGGTACGCGTACGTCCTCGAACTGCGCGGCGAGACCGGGCGGGCACGCGAGGTCCTCACCCGGGCCCTCGCCTCGGCGACCTCACCGGCGGACCGCGCGTACGTGGCGACGGAACTCGGTCAACTCGCCCGCCACCAGGGCGACTACCGCACCGCCCTGCGCCACTACGCCACCGCGCTCACGGCCGCCCCCGGCCATCCGCCGGCCCTGGAGGGGCGGGCACGGGCGAAGGCGGCGCTCGGTCGACTCGACGCCGCCATACGCGATCTGCGCGAGCTCGTACGGAAGGCCCCGCTGACCGGGGCGGTGGAGCTGCTCGGGGAGCTGTACGAGGTGACCGGGCGCGAGGAGGCGGCGCGCGAGCAGTACGCGCTGGCCGAGGAGCAGGTCGCGCAGGAGCGCGTGCGCGGGGTGAACATGGACCTCGAAACGGCGCATATGGCCGCCGCCCGCGGCGACGGGAAAGCGGCCGTGACCGCGGCGCTCGCCGAGTGGCAGCGCCGCCGCACCGTGCACACCGCAGACGCGCTCGCGTGGGCGCTGCATGCGGACGGCCGCCCGGACGAGGCGCTCGCCCACGCCCGCCGGGCCACGGCGACGGGACTGCCCGACGCGGAGCTGCGCTACCACCGCGGGGTCATCGAGGCCGCGCTCGGCAAGGACGCCGAGGCCCGGCGCTCCCTGACGGCGGCCCTTGACCTGGATCCCGGCTTCTCCCCGCTCGGCGCGCGGCACGCGCGTACGGTGCTCGACCGGCTCGACGGCGCGTGAACCGGCGCGGGCGGCGGGCGCGCTCCGGCGAGCCGGTCGCCGCCCCGTTCGCACCCTCGTGTGTGGATTGATGCTCAAGGGGGCGGCAACTGCGCTTGGTTGAGCTAGTTTGAGGTGGATTGGCTCGGCTGCGGATGGGGGGTCACCCATGAGTGATGTGCCGGGCGCTACAGCAGGCGGCGCAGGGGAACAGCCGTTGATCGCCGGTCGCTACCGGCTGCTCGGCCGGCTCGGCGAAGGCGGCATGGGCACGGTGTGGCGGGCGCGCGACGAAGTGCTGCACCGCGAGGTGGCCGTCAAGGAGGTCCGCGCACCCGCCGGACTGCCCACGCGGGACGTCGAGCGGATGTACGCGCGGCTCGAGCGCGAGGCCTGGGCCGCGGCCCGGATCTCGCACCGCGGCGTCGTCACCGTCTACGACGTGGCGATGCAGGACCACCGCCCCTGGATCGTGATGGAGCTGGTCCGGGGGCTCTCGCTCTCCGATGTCCTGGACGCCGAGGGGCCGATGCCGCCGCAGCGCGCCGCGCACATCGGCGCCGACATCCTCGGCGCGCTGCGTGCCGCGCACGAGGCGGGCGTCCTGCACCGCGATGTGAAGCCCGGCAATGTGCTGCTCTCCAACGACGGCCGGGTGGTCCTCACCGACTTCGGTATCGCGATGGTCGAGGGCAGTTCCGCGCTCACCATCACCGGCGAGGTGATCGGCTCACCCGAATTCCTCGCACCCGAGCGGGCGTTGGGCCGCACTCCGGGACCCGAGTCCGACCTCTGGTCCTTGGGCGTGCTCCTGTACGCGGCCGTCGAGGGCCACTCGCCGTTCCGCCAGGACACCCCGCTGTCGACGCTGCGTGCCGTGGTCGACGAGGAGCTGCCGCCGCCGCGGCGGGCCGGAGCGCTGGCCCCGGTCATCCAGGGGCTGCTCCGCAAGGACCCGGCCGAACGGCTCTCCGCGGCCGACGCGGAACGGGATCTGCGGATCGTCGGCGCCGGCGGCCAGCCCACCACGGGCTCCCAGATCCCGTACCTGCCGACGGTCGCGGCACCCAGTCCCCCGCGGCCGCTGCGCGAGCCGACCACTCCGTACGCCTCCGTCCCGCTGCCCTCGTCGGCCGCCACGACGAGCGCCGGCATGACCACGGCCCGGTCCGGCGACCGCCCGCGCCGCGCGGCCCTCGTGCTGGTCGCCGGGATCGCCGCGCTGCTGCTCGCGCTCGGCGGACTCGCGTACGCCCTGCTGAACCGGGACAACGGCGGGGGTTCGAGCGGGGGTTCGCAAGGCGGCACCTCGCAGGGGAGCAACGGAGGCTCCACCGACAACACGGGCGGCGACGAACCCGGCACCGACGATCCGTCGTCCGAGGGCTCCAACGGGGACGGCGAGGGCGACAACGGCAGCGGCGGTGGCGGCGACAAGACGACCACGCCCCCGCCCGACCACTCCGTGACCGTGGCCCTGGACCGCATCAACGCTGACGACTACGTCGGCACGTGCCCGCCGGTCGACGCCGCGTACCCGCACTTCGCGGCCACGTTCACCGTCGGCAGCGCGCCCGTGACCGTCGAGTACCGGTGGGTGGCCGAGCCCGGCGGCACCACGGACGCCGGCTGGAAGAGCCTCGAGTTCTCCGGCTCCAAGACCGAGGAGATCAATCACGTCGAGATGGGCTACGTCGCCGGTGGCACCTACGAAGGGACGCTCAAGGTCGAGGTCCGCAAGCCCGTGAAGGCGGAGTCGAACACCGTGTCGTACACGATCACCTGCGAGGACGTGCCCCCGACCGACGACGGCGGGGGCACGTACACACCCAACGCTGAGCAGCGGTCAGGTCTTACGCGACGGCCCTGAACGTGGGGAGATAGCCGCCCGACTGCCCGGAGGCCGTCGGGTGGTAGGACTCGCCGATGTTGGTCCACTTCACGCTGTGCAGCCACGGACTGCCGGAGCAGATCTCATGGCCGGTGAAGGCGGGCACCACGGATGCCCAGGTGAGGCCGTGGTCGGCGGCGCGCTTCGCGGTCGCGGCGTTCAGATGGTCGGCGCCTTCGTTGATGGCGGTCCTCTCCCTCTCGGTGAGACCGGCGAGACAGGAACCGCCCAGCTTGTAGAAGCGGGGATAGCCGAGCACCACCACATGGGCGCCCGGCGCACGGGAGCGGATCGCGCTGTACGTGTTGTCGAGGCGGCCCGGCAGGGTCGTGTCGACGTAGGTCTTGGCCTGGTTGACGCGGTTGATGCAGGAGCTCTCCGACTGCAGGACGCAGGTGGTCATCACATCGGCGAAGCCCGCGTCGTTGCCGCCGATCGAGATCGAGACGAGGGTGGTCGTCGAACTCAGGTGGCCGAGCTGCGAGTTGAGGACATTGTCGGTGGTGGCGCCCGAACATGCGTCGAAGTGGAAGGAAGCCGGGGCGTTCTCGTTCGCCCACAGCTGCGGATAGGCGCGGGTACTGCGCTTGCAGTTGCCGCTTGCGCTGTCGTAGCTGCCGGCCCCGACGCCGGAGGAGTACGAGTCGCCGAGGGCCACGTAGTGCTCCGCCGCCGCCTGCGCACCGGCCGCGGGACCCGCGCCGGTGAGGGCGAGCCCGAGAGCGAGGAGGAGTGACGTGACATAGGCCGTGATACGGGCTGGTCTCATGGAACCTCCCTTAGCAGGATCTCTGCCACAACTGTCGTACCAGCCCTCATTTGTCACGGGGAGTGTGCATGCCATGAATTTTCCGCGCAGAGAGGTTCACACACCGACAGACCACAACCTCCCGCGCTGTCTTGACGGGCCGTCGGGACGCGGGCCAAAGTGAAGCCCGGCATCCGGCGCGCTGGGGGGCAAAGTCGCCAATGCAGACGATCGGTAACGACAGCGACAACTCATCAGGAGACGGCAGAGCGGCCCAGGAACGCCCGCGCTCGGGCGACTTGGCCCTGCTGTTCGCCGGCGCGGCCACCGCGGTGGTGGTCTTCGGCGCGATTCTCGCCTTCGGCGATCTGGACTCTCCGTTACGCGGACCACTCACGCTCGCGCTGCTGCTCGGCGCCCCATCCGGAGCCATCGCCCTCGCTTTGAACGGGCTGCAACCGTGGGGGCGCATCGTGGCGTCTCTTATGGGTGGAGCAGCACTCAACCTCCTTGTGGCACAAGCGATGCTGGCCATGCACATGTGGTCGGTGCGTGGCGGCATGGTCGCGGTGTGCGGACTGTCCCTCGTGATCGGGGCACTCGCACTGCTCACGCGGAAGCACCCCGTACATCTGCGACGTACGACGAAGAGCTCCGAGACGTAGGGCGGATCCACAGAAATGGACATCAGCGTGTACCGCCCCGGCGAACTGACCAGCGCCGACCGGGCGGCATGGACCGCGATGCAGTCCAAGGCGCATCTGCACGGCCTGCCCGGCCTGGGCAATCCGTTCCTGTCACCCGACTTCGCGCTCGCGATGGGCCGTTCCCGGCGCGGCGTGCGCATCGCCGTGGCCCGCGAGGCCGGTGAACCCGTCGCCTTCTTCCCGTACGAGAGGACGGCCGCCGGCGTGGGCCGCGCGGTGGGCCTCGGACTCTCCGACTGCCAGGGCGTGGTGCACGCACCCGGATTCACCTGGGATGCCCAGGAGTTATTGAAGGCCTGCTCACTGTCGGTCTGGGAGTACGACCATCTGGTGGAGCGGCAGCCCACGTTCGAAGCGACCCGTACGGGGTACTTCGCCTCACCGGTGATGGACATCGACCAGGGGTACGAGACGTATCTGGCCGAACTCCGGGCACGCTCGCCGAAGTTCGCCGGCCGGACGCTCGCCAAGGGCCGCAAGCTCGACCGCGACCACCCCACGGTGCGTTATGTGCACGACGAACGCGATCCTGCCGCGCTGCGCACGCTCAAGGAGTGGAAGTCGGCGCAGTACCGCAGGACCGGCCGCAGCGACCGCTTCGCCAAGCCATGGATCAACGACCTCGTCGAGCGGCTCTTCCACACCCGCTCCGCCACGTTCGCCGCTCAGCTCTCCGTGCTGTACGCGGCCGACCGGCCCGTCGCCGCGCACTTCGGACTGCGTTCCGAGCGGGTGCTCGCGTGCTGGTTCCCCGCGTACGACCCGGACTTCGCGAAGTACTCGCCCGGCCTTCTGCTGCATTTACGGATGGCCGAGGCCGCGGCCGCCGAAGGGATCGCCTATCTCGACCTCGGGCGGGGCCAGAAGGAATACAAGGACTCCCTCAAGACACGGGAACTCACCGTGTCCGAGGGCTGGGTGACCCGTCGTCACCCGGTGGCGTACGGACATCGGGCGCGCCGCGCCCCCGTCCGCGCGCTGCGCAACACCGTGCACAGCCGGCCGGAATGGTTCGAATCGGCCGACAAATTGCTCAAAAGAGCCGGACGCTTTCGATCGCAGCTCACACAGGGGCGGACCGGAAAACTCCGGCAATAGCGGAAAAAATGTAGGACCACGTTCCAGGTCTTGCCATACAGTCCCAAACATCAATACCGTCGTACATCCACCCGCATCGGACCATCACGCACTACGGCACCAGGGGAGGGCCAGGGGCCGCGATGGGTACCGGTTCGGGGCGCGGTAGGGGGGTGCCGTGCTCGGTGAACGCAACACTGCCGAATCACGCGCCGCGCGGCAGCACAAGCCAGCTCATCCGGTGTGCCGGGAGCTCGATCCGTCATGCCTCACGATGAGAACAACCCCCCTTTCGAACCGGAAACTCATCCGGACTGCCCGGGGGCGGGCCGTCCACCGGACGAGAGGGACCTGACTCATGAGTGCATTTCTGCGCCCGGCAGTACCGGGTGACGATCCATTAATCGCGCCGTCCGAGAACGGCCACTCGACCAGGGCCGGACGCATACCCGACCAGTACCGTCCGGTCTCCACCCACCTTGCGATAGCACCGCCGGTGAGTGTGGTGATCCCCGCCATGAATGAGGCGGAGAATCTCCCGTACGTCTTCGAAACGCTGCCCGACTGGATCCATGAAGTGGTTCTGGTCGACGGCAATTCCACGGATGACACCGTCGCCGTGGCCCGGAAACTCTGGCCGGACGTCAAGGTCGTGACACAGCGCGGCAAGGGCAAGGGGGATGCCCTCATCACCGGCTTCGCGGCCTGCACCGGCGACATCATCGTGATGGTCGACGCGGACGGTTCTGCCGACGGCCACGAGATCCTGTCCTATGTCTCCGCGCTCGTCTCCGGAGCCGACTTCGCCAAGGGTTCGCGGTTCGCCAACGGTGGCGGCACCGACGACATGACGCCGATCCGCAAGCTCGGCAACTGGGCGCTGTGCGCGGTGGTCAACCGCAAGTTCGGCGCCCGCTACACCGATCTCTGCTACGGCTACAACGCCTTCTGGCGCTACTGCCTCGACAAGATCGACCTCGACTGCACCGGCTTCGAGGTGGAGACCCTGATGAACATCCGGGTCGTCAAGGCGGGCCTGAAGGTCCAGGAGATCCCCAGCCACGAGTACGTACGGATCCACGGCGCGAGCAATCTGCGCGCCGTCCGTGACGGCATCAGGGTGCTCAAGGTGATCCTCAAGGAGCGCGCGGACCCTCAACAGCGGCGCAGGCGTGCCCAGTTCGTCGGCCTGAACGAGGTCCGCGTGCACGGTGGCGACCGCTCCGAGAAGGGCGAACGGCCTTGAGCGAACCACGCATCTCCGTGGTGATCTGCGTGTACACCGAGGACCGCTGGGAGGACATCCTCGCAGCGGTCGCCTCGGTGCGCGCGCAGTCCAGGCCGGCCCTGGAGACGCTTCTCGTGGTGGATCACAACGAGGCGCTCCTGGACCGGCTCACCAAGGAGTACAAGAACGACCGCGCCCAGGTGCGGGTGCTCGCGAACGCGGGCCCCCGCGGCCTGTCCGCGGGCCGCAACACCGGCATCGCCGCGTCCCACGGCGAGGTGATCGCCTTCCTCGACGACGACGCGGTGGCCGAGCGCGAGTGGCTGCTCCACTTCGCCGAGGCGTACGACGATCCGGACGTGATGGCGGTCGGCGGCCGCACCATGCCCATCTGGGCGTCGGGGCGACGGCCCGACTGGTTTCCGGCCGAGTTCGACTGGGTCGTGGGCTGCACGTACAAGGGACTGCCCGAGGGTCTGGTGCGCGTGCGCAACGTCCTGGGCGGCAATGCCTCGTTCCGGCGGGAGGCCTTCTCGGTCGCGGGCGGCTTCGCGACCGGCATCGGGCGCGACGGCGACAAAAGGCCGCTCGGCTGCGAGGAGACGGAGCTGTGCATCCGCCTCACGCGGGCCATGCCCGAGGCCGTGCTGCTCATCGACGACCGCGCGGTGATCCACCACCGGGTGCCCGAAGTCCGCGAGCGCTTTGGCTACTTCCGCACCCGTACGTACGCGGAGGGCTTGTCGAAAGCTCTGGTGGCGCGAAGTGTGGGCAGCGACAAGGGCCTCGAGTCCGAACGCCGCTACACCACCCGCGTCCTGCCCGCGGGCGTCGCCCGCGGACTGCGCGACGCGGTGCTCGGCCGGCGCGGGGGCGCCTGGCGGGCGGGGGCGATCGTGGCCGGAGTGGCCGCGGCAGCCGGTGGGTACGTACTCGGGAGCGTTCGGGCCCGCAGGGGAGGCGGGTCCTTCCGCGTGGCCGAGATCTCCATGCCCACGCCGCGTGACGCGGAGGGGGAGGAGGCCGCGGCATGAGACGCGGGGACGCGGACGGTCAGGGGGCCGCGGGATGAGCAGCCAGGCTGTACCGATACTGATGTACCACGCGGTCGCGCACGCACCCGCGCCCGCGACCCGTGATCTGTCCGTCGCACCGGACGCGTTCGTGCAGCAGATGGACGTCCTGGCGGCGGGCGGTTTCACGCCCGTCACCACGGCGCGGCTCGCCGCCGCCTGGCGCGACGGGAAACCGCTGCCTCCCAAGCCCGTCCTCATCACCTTCGACGACGGCTACGAAGGCGTGCACAGGCATGCGTTGCCCGCCCTGGCCCGGCATGACTTCACGGCCACGGTGTTCGTCACGACCGGCTGGCTGCGCGGCGCGTACGACACCGGCGGCGCGCTCGACACCATGCTGGACTGGCAGCAGGTCAGGGCCCTCGCGCAGGCGGGCATCGAGATAGGCGGACACAGCCACACCCATCCCCAGCTCGACCAACTGGCCGAGGACGCACTGCGGTTCGAGCTGCTTCGCTGCCGCGAGATCGTCGGCGACGAGCTCGGCAGCAGGCCGGACTCCTTCGCGTATCCCTACGGCTACTCGGACGCCGCGGTGCGCAGGCTCGTGCGCGCCTGCGGTTACGGGCAGGCGCTCGCGGTCGGCAACCACCTCGCGCGCCGCCCGCAGGGCCCGTACGCGCTCCAGCGGCTCACCGTGCGCCGGACCACCACGGCCGAGGAATTCGCACGCTCCGTGGAAGGCCGGGGTGTGGCCCGAACCTTCGCGAAGGACCGCGCGTTGACCAAGGGGTACTCCCTCGTCCGAAGAACCCGCAAGCTCCGCCGAAAGGCCGGCCTCACCCGTGTCTGACACGTCCACCGCCCAGGCGGCCTCCGAGCTGAACCGGACGCCCGGGCGGCCGCAGCAGCCCGACGGGCGCAGACTCAAGCTGCCTTCGGGCGGCGGCAGTCCGCTGTTCCGCAACGCCTATGCGCTGATGCTGAACACCGGGATCTCCGCCGTGCTCGGCCTGGGCTTCTGGCTGGCCGCCGCCCGCTACTACTCGGACGCGGCGGTCGGCCAGGGCTCGGCGGCGATCGCGGCGATGAAGCTGATCGCGGGACTCGCCGCGCTCACGCTCACCGGCGCGATGGCACGGTTCATCCCGGTCGCGGGCCGCACGACCGGCAAGCTCATCCTCCGTACGTACGCGGGCAGTTCACTCGCGGTGGCGTTCGCCGCGGGGATCTTCCTGCTGTCGCTCGACCTGTGGGGGCCCTCGTTCGCCTTCCTGGACGGGCCGTGGCCGGGTCTTGGCTTCCTGGTCGCCGTCGTCGCGTGGTCGCTGCTCACGCTGCAGGACGGGGTGCTCACGGGGCTGCGCAGTGCGCTGTGGGTGCCGGTGGGCAACACCGTGTTCTCCATCGTCAAGCTGGTGCTTCTGGTCGCCTTCGCGGCGGCGATCCCGACGGCCGGGGTGTTCGTCTCCTGGGTCGCGGCCATCGCGGTGTCGGTGCTGCCGCTCGGCTGGCTGGTGTTCCGGCGCCTCGTGCCGAGGCACACGGAGGCCACCAAGGACACCGTCCAGCCGCCGTCGCTGCGCGAGATGGGGCGCTTCCTTGCCGGCGACTACACCGGCTCGCTGTTCTCGCTCGCTGTCGTCTACCTGATCCCGGTGATCGTCGCGGCGCAGGTCAGCTCGGCGGACAACGCGTACTTCTACATCGCCACGACGATAGGCGGCACGGTCAATCTGCTCGCCATCAACATGGGCGCCTCGCTGACCGTCGAGGGCGCCCATGATCCGACCCAGCTGGCCGCCAACTGCCGTGCCGCGCTGAAGCGGATGGCGCGGATCATGCTGCCGGTCTGCGCGATCCTGTTCTTCGGGGCGCCCTACATCCTCGCCGTCTTCGGCAGCGGGTACGCCGACGCGGCCACTCCGTTACTGCGCTGGTTCGCGGTCGGTGCGCTGCTGCGCGTGATCATCGAGACCTACTTCGCGGTCCTGCGCGCCCAGAGCCGCACCTCACCGCTCGCCTATCTGCAGGGCGCGTTGTGCGTCCTCGTGCTCGGTGTCACGCTGGTGCTCCTTCCGCGCATGGGGCTCACCGGCGCCGGTGTCGCGGAGGTCTGCAGCCTCGCGGTGATCGGTTCGATCTCCGCCGTCCGGCTGTACGGGGTCGTGCGCGGCGCTCCGCCCGTGCGGGCGCCCGAACCCGTGACGGCCGACGGCGACCTCTCCGATGCCGGTGCGCCGTCCGGCGAGACCACGATGATGCTGGGCCCGCTGGTGCGGCGGCCCACCTGGGCGCTGCGTGCGGCGCTCGACGCGGAGACCATGCAGCTCGGACTCCCCCTGGACTTCGACCACTTGGACCGCCGCCCGGACGTACGTCCTGGCCCGGGCACGCCCGCGGGCGGTCTGCCGATCGTCGTGCCCGAGGCACCGCGCGCCCCGCACCAGCGCATCCGGCCCACGCCAGTGGACGCGGGCGACGGCCCGTCGTGGGCTGTGAAGGCGGTGGCCGGTGACGGGGGCGGTGCGGAGGAACCCCCGGCCGGGTCCGATCGGACGGAGGACGAGGACATGGCCGAGGACGCGGTGGTGGACGCTCCGGTGGTACGGGGTGAGGGCGTTCCGGCCGTACGGGGTGAGGGCGTTCCGGCCGTACGAGGTGAGGACGCTCTGGCGGCTGGGGGTGGGGCCGTTCCGGCCGCACGGGAGGGGAATGCCGTCACGGTACGAGCCGACGCGTCCGGAGGCGCGGAGCCCTCGGAGGGCGCGGCCTCGGAGGAGACGGCTTCGAAGGAAGCGGCCTCGAAGGATGAGCCCGCGGACGAACGGCCCGCGGACAAGCGACCCGCCGATCCCCGGACTGCCTTCGAGCGACCTGCCGACGAGGCGCCGTCCCTCAAGTCCCCTGCTGACGAGGCGCCATCCGTCAAGTCGCCCGCCGACGAGGCGCCTTCCGCCAAATCGCCCGCCGACGAGGCACCGTCCCTCAAGTCGCCCGCCGACGAGGCGCCTTCCGCCAAATCGCCCGCCGACGAGGCATCTTCCGGCGCGTCGCCTGCCGACGAACCGCCGTCCGGCACCTCGCCGGTCGACAAGCCACCCGCCGACGCACCGCCCGCCGACGAGGCGGCCGGCCCCCGCGACGAAGCGGACGACGAGCCCGACGACGCACCGCGCGACAGCGGCACCCCGTCCACTCCCGCGTCCGACCCCGGCGACCAC
>NZ_JAAKZW010000105.1 GCF_011044995.1 Streptomyces mesophilus
ACCCCGCCTCGTACTGCGCGAGCATCCGCTGCCGGCGGTGGACGAAGGCCGTTGCCGTCGGGGCGATGCGGTTGACCGCTCCGCCGAGTGCCGTGAGCGCGACCGTGCCGTAGCGCGCGTCCGGCGTCCGGTTCACCGCGGCGACCAGCGCCGCGATCCCGGCCCGCGGCAGCTCGCGCGCGAAGAAGTCCGAGCGCGCCAGGTAGGTGGCCCGCCCGAGCCGCCCCGCCGCGCCCCGCCCGGGGAGCTCGCCCGGCAGCCGGCACTGCTCGTCGGCGGAGAACGACGCGCAGCCCGCGTAGATCTCCATCGCCTCCTCGTACGACTTGCGCTGCAGCGACACCCCGGAGGCCGGGGCGCCGACCGCGTCCGCGAGGCGGTCAACGGCGTTCTGCAGCTCGCCGTAGGTGCCGAGGGAGAAGGCCGAGACCCGTACCGTCGGCCCTCTGCCGGCCTCGGAGCCGACCGTGCACTGCGACCAGATCTCGTCCGGAAGGCCGGGCCCCCACCGCTGCCAGGCCCGGACCACATCAGGCGCCCGCTCCCAGGGCCAGACCATGGTGCAGGCCACCGCCTGCGACGCCGGATGCGTACGGAAGCCGAGCTCCGTCACCACGCCGAACTGACCGGCGCCCGCCCCGCGCAACGCCCAGAAGAGGTCGGGGTGCTCGGCACCGGAGCACACCAGTTCCTTGCCGTCCGCCGTCACCAGGGTCGCGCTGGTCAGGCTGTCGCAGGTCAGCCCGTACGCCCGCGAGGTCACTCCATGTCCGCCGCCGAGGGCCAGGCCCGCGATCCCGACACTCGGGCATGAACCGGCCGGAACCGTGGCCGCCTTCGCGGCCAGCGCACGGTAGACGTCGATCAGCCGCGCCCCCGCCCCGACGGAAGCGGCGCCGCCGCTCGCCCGTATCGACGAGAGCCGCGACACATCGAGGACAAGCCGGCCGTTCCCCGACGACCAGCCCGCGTACGAATGGCCACCGCCGCGCACCGCGACCGGGATACGCGTCCCGCGGGCGAAGGCGAGGGCGGCCCGTATGTCCTCGACACCCGAGACATACGCGACGGCCGCCGGCTTCAGGCTGTCGAAGCGGGTGTTGAAGAGCTGCCGGGCGCTGTCCCAGTCCGCGTCGCCGGGGCGTATGAGCTCGCCGTCGAGATCCTTCGCGAGGGCGGGCCAGTCCGGGGCGCGGCGGGCCGGCGGGCTGCTCGGCTTTCCGTCCGGCGGCGCACTGGAGGACGACGGAGAGGGCGAGCTCCCGCCTCCGCCCGAGCCGGTGCAGCCCGCGGTCGCGGAGAGCGCGAGTGCGGCCCCGCCGATGAGCGCCGTACGCCGGTCCATGGACTTCATGGACGTCATGTACCCCGCCACAGAGCATGAAGCGGCTTGGGGGCGGGGTATCCCGGGGCTTCTGAGGGCTCCTATTCGTCGCCCTCAGCAGGCGCTCGCATGCTCCAGCGCGTCCGATCTCGCCTTGGACCGCGCCCTGCGGGCCGGACCGCGCCAGCCGCAGGTGCAGTGCGCGGTGCAGAACTTGCCCTGCTCGACCGTGCTGGTGTGGTGGACCGCGGCCGGGTCGGGTTCGCCAGGGGGTGGAGGCTTTTGTTGCACGTTTCAACCGTAGCCGCCCACGGCCCATGCTCAAGGCCCGTGACGGGGACCGGCACTGGTCGTTAAGCGGGGCACAGGGGGCCCCGCGTACGGACGGCCAGTGTTGGGGGTAGGCAGGCGATGGTGGTGCAGCAGCTCGAGAAGCGTCGCAGCGGCAGGAGCCGGCGCTTCCTGGCCGCTCCGGTGGGCGCGGGACTGGCCTGTCTGGTCCTGGCCACGGCAGGGTGCTCCCCGGGCGGTGCCGCCGCGGACGACGCGGGCGGTGATCCCCACCAGGCCTTGCAACAGGCGGCCGACGAGCTGGTCCAGGCCGGCACGGCCCGTGCCCGCACCTCGATGGAGATGGCCTCGGGCGGCACCCGGGTCACGATCCGCGGCGCCGGCACGTACGACTTCGTACGCCGCGTCGGTGAGCTCAGGGTGCAGCTGCCGCAGGACCCGGCGGGCGTCGAGCGGCAGGGCCCGATCACGGAGATGCTCGCGCCCGGGGCGCTCTACATGAAGAACCGGGGCGCGGGCGTCCCCGCCGACAAGTGGGTCCGTATCGACACCACGACACTCTCCGACGGAAACCTCGTCACGGGCGGTGCCACCGACCCGCTCACCGCCGCCGAACTCCTGCGCGGCGCACGCTCGGTGGAGTACGTGGGGCCCGCGGAGGTCGACGGTGTCGCGGTGCGGCACTACCGAGGTGTGGTCGATCTGGCGCGCGCGGCGGAGCTGGCACCCAAGGAGAACAGGGCGGTGCTGCGGGCGGCGGCGAAAGGGTTCACCAAGGACACCGTGCCGTTCGACGCCTACCTCGACGACGAGGGGCGGCTGCGCAAGATCCGCCATGAGTTCAGCTTCGCCAACGGACAGGCAGGCGGCGGGAGTTCCGGCGCGGGTGCCGGGTCCGGGAAGGCGGTCGCGGTGATGTCGACGACCTGGCTGGACGCGTTCGGGACGAAGGCGGCGGCGAAGCTGCCCGAGTCCGGCGACATCTACGCGGGCAAGATCGCGCAGCGCTGAGACTGTCATCGCGTGGCGCGAACCCGCTCCCACGTGGCCCGAACCTGCTCCCACGTGGCGCGAACCCGCTCAGGCGTGGCGCGAACCCGCCATCGCGCGGCCGGAACGCCTCCTCGTGTGGCCCGAACCCGCCTTCGCGGGGCCCGATTTCACAACCCGAAATGGTCCGTACGTGCCATGCGCGTTCCGTAGACCGCTCCCTACTCTAGGAAGTCGGGACTCGGGCAGTCGGAGGCTCTGCGGAGGCTGCGCGGAGCCGGGGCCCGGGAGAGCCGACGCTTGGGAATCTGCGACCGCCGACGGCGGAAAGAGGTGATGTACGTGGCTCCGGCCCAGGGCAGGGGAGCGGTTCAGGACCACGTCGCCCTCGCCGAGATCGAGCTGTGCGGCGACCTCATCATCGCGGCATCCACCGCGGACGAGGAGCGGCTCAGCGCCGACCGGATCGACGAGGTGCTTGGAGTCGGGAACGTGTTCGGGCAGGCCGAGAGGGAGGGGTAGCCGGGGGCGTGCCGAGGTCACACCCGGCACCACCCGCACCACCTGCACCTCACGTACGCAGCAGCCGGGCGATCGCCTTCGTCGCCTCCTCCACCTTCGCGTCGATCTCCTCGCCACCCTTGAGCGCCGCGTCCGCGACGCAGTGCCGCAGATGCTCCTCCAGGAGTTGCAGGGCGAAGGACTGGAGGGCCTTGGTCGAGGCGGAGACCTGGGTGAGTATGTCGATGCAGTAGACGTCCTCGTCGACCAGGCGCTGCAGACCGCGGATCTGGCCCTCGATCCGGCGCAGCCGCTTGAGGTGTTCTTCCTTCTGCTTGTGGTACCCGTGCACCCCGCGGTCGTGGTCCGTCACCACGGGTGCGGGCTCGGGCGTGGTGGCGCCGGCCTCAGTGGTGGTCATCCCGTCCTCCTCATCGCGTATCCCCGATTCTCCCGGACTCCCCCGGCAGCTCCCGAGATACCCCTGGTGGGTATATGGTACTCGACACGCCCGTATCGGCCAGGGCTCTCGCCCCCGCCGTATCCCGCCCGTCGCCCGGCCTTCGTCCGGGGGTCACTCCCCGGCCATACCCCGGCGAGGCCCCCGTCATGGGAGGGCCAGTGCTGATCACTGTGCCCGATGGGCGACACTGGGGAGCGGCCGGTTAGCCGTGGCCGGTTGATGCGCCTAGCATCAGCCTCACCGAACCCGAAGCACCCCGAGGACCCCACGTGCGTTTTCGTCTGACCCCCAGGGAGACGAGCTTCTACGACATGTTCGCGGCTTCCGCGGACAACATCGTGACGGGCTCGAAGCTCCTCATGGAACTGCTCGGGGCGGATTCCTCCGCCCGGGCCGAGATCGCAGAGCGTATGCGGGCCGCGGAGCACGCGGGAGACGACGCCACGCATGCGATCTTCCACCAGCTGAACTCCTCGTTCATCACGCCCTTCGACCGCGAGGACATCTACAACCTCGCGTCCTCGCTGGACGACATCATGGACTTCATGGAGGAGGCCGTCGACCTCGTCGTCCTGTACCAGGTCGAGGAGCTCCCCAAGGGCGTCGAGCAGCAGATCGAGGTGCTCTCCCGCGCCGCGGAACTGACCGCCGAGGCCATGCCGCATCTGCGGACCATGGACAACCTCACGGAGTACTGGATCGAGGTCAACCGTCTCGAGAACCAGGCCGACCAGATCCACCGCAAGCTGCTCGCCCAGCTCTTCAACGGCAAGTACGACGCCATGGAGGTGCTGAAGCTGAAGCAGATCGTCGATGTGCTCGAGGAGGCGGCCGATGCGTTCGAGCACGTCGCCAACACCGTGGAGACCATCGCGGTCAAGGAGTCCTGAGGCTTCGTGGACACCTTCGCTCTGGTCGTCACCATCGGTGTCGCCCTCTTCTTCACGTATACGAACGGCTTTCACGACTCCGCGAACGCCATCGCCACATCGGTCTCCACGCGTGCCCTGACGCCTCGTGCGGCGCTCGCCATGGCCGCGGTGATGAACCTGGCGGGTGCCTTCCTGGGCAGCGGGATCGCGAAGACCGTTTCCGAGGGCATCATCGAGACGCCGCACGGCAACAGGGGCATGTGGATCCTGTTCGCCGGTCTGGTCGGCGCGATCGTCTGGAACCTCGTCACCTGGTACTTCGGCCTGCCCTCGTCGTCCTCGCACGCCCTGTTCGGCGGACTCGTGGGCGCGGCCCTTGCCGGCGGGATCGGGGTGATCTGGTCCGGCGTGATCGAGAAGATCGTCATCCCGATGTTCATCTCGCCGGTCGTCGGTCTGATCGCGGGCTATCTGGTGATGGTCGCGATCATGTGGATGTTCCGGAAGTCCAACCCCCACAAGGCCAAGCGCGGCTTCCGTATCGCGCAGACGGTGTCCGCGGCCGGTATGGCGCTCGGGCACGGTCTGCAGGACGCGCAGAAGACCATGGGCATCGTGGTGATGGCCCTGGTCATCGCCGATGTCGAGGCTCCCGGGGACCCGATCCCGATCTGGGTGAAGGTCTCCTGTGCGGTGATGCTGTCGCTCGGCACGTACGCGGGTGGCTGGCGCATCATGCGCACGCTCGGCCGGAAGATCATCGAGCTGGATCCGCCGCAGGGTTTCGCGGCCGAGACGACCGGCGCGGGCATCATGTTCACGACCGCGTTCATCTTCCACGCGCCGATCTCGACGACGCACGTCATCACGTCCGCGATCATGGGTGTGGGCGCGACGAAGCGGGTCAACGCGGTGCGCTGGGGTGTCGCCAAGAACATCATCCTCGGCTGGTTCATCACGATGCCGGCGGCCGCGCTCGTCGCGGCATTCTCCTTCTGGCTCGTGAACCTGGCGTTCCTGTAGCGCCTGCTTTTCCTGTACGGCTACGGGCCGGTCCTTCCTCTGGGGAGGGCCGGCCCGTTTGCTGTTCCGCGACGGGAAAGGTCTACCGTGCGGTACGCCTCGGCCAGTGCCGAGCTTGGTTCGGAGCGGTGGCGACCGGGACGGTCACCCGTCGATGCCCCGCAGGCCGTTCGGGAGCGGGCTGACCTCCCCCTGGAGGAGGGCGGGCCACGCCCGTGCCCCGAAACCGTACGGGTGACGCCCCTCCGAAGCCGTACGAGAAAAGGGCCCGCCCTCCCCGTGAAGGGGAGAGCGGGCCCGGGCCGTGCGGTGGCACCGCCATGCAGCACCGCGCGGCAGATCCGGGGTCGGCCTAGCCGAAGCGGCCGGAGATGTAGTCCTCGGTGGCCTGCACCGACGGGTTGGAGAAGATGCGCTCCGTGTCGTCTATCTCGATGAGCTTGCCGGGCTGGCCGACCGCCGAGAGGTTGAAGAACGCGGTGCGGTCCGAGACACGGGCCGCCTGCTGCATGTTGTGCGTCACGATGACGATCGTGAAGCGCTCCTTGAGCTCGCCGATCAGGTCCTCGATCGCGAGGGTGGAGATCGGGTCCAGGGCCGAGCAGGGCTCGTCCATGAGGAGCACCTGGGGCTCGACCGCGATGGCGCGCGCGATGCACAGACGCTGCTGCTGACCGCCGGAGAGGCCGGAGCCCGGCTTGTTCAGACGGTCCTTGACCTCGTTCCAGAGGTTGGCGCCGCGCAGCGACTTCTCGACGACCTCGGCCAGTTCGGCCTTCTTGTAGTTGCCGTTGAGGCGCAGGCCCGCCGCGACGTTGTCGAAGATCGACATGGTCGGGAACGGGTTCGGGCGCTGGAAGACCATGCCGATCGTGCGGCGCACGTTCACCGGGTCCACGGCGGAGGCGTACAGGTCCTCGCCGTCCAGCATGACCTTGCCCTCCACGCGGCCGCCGGGGGTGACCTCGTGCATACGGTTCAGGGTCCGCAGGAAGGTCGACTTGCCGCAGCCGGAGGGGCCGATGAAGGCCGTCACCGAGCGGGGCTCGACCGTCATCGAGATGTCTTCGATCGCCTTGTGGGATCCGTAGTAGGCGGTCAGTCCGCCGACGTCGATTCGCTTGGCCATTTCAATCACTGCTTCTTTCGGAAAGTCTTGCGAGAAGGGTCGCTGATCGGACTCCGCCGGAGCCGAGTCATGGCCGCGTCAGCGGCCCGTCTTGGGGGCCTTCCAGCGGGCGATACCGCGGGCCACCAGGTTGAGAACCATGATCAGGATGATGAGGGTGAGGGCCGCCGCCCACGCCCGGTCGTACGCCGCGGGGGAGCCGGCGCTGTTCGCGTACTGCTGGTAGATGTACAGCGGCAGCGAGGCCTGCGGGCCTTCGAACGGGTTCGTGTTGATCAGCGGGTTGCCCCACACCAGGAGCAGCACGGGGGCCGTCTCACCGGCGATACGGGCCACCGAGAGCATCACACCGGTCGTGATGCCGCCGATCGAGGTCGGGAGCACCACCTTCAGGATCGTGCGCCACTTCGGGACACCCAGGGCGAGGGAGGCCTCGCGCAGCTCGTTCGGGACGAGCTTGAGCATCTCCTCGGTGGAGCGGACGACCACCGGCATCATCAGGATCGCGAGGGCCATGGCGCCGGCGAAGCCGGAGTAGCCCATGTCCAGGATCAGGATCCAGAAGCTGAGGATGAACAGACCGGCGACGATCGACGGGATGCCCGTCATGACGTCGACGAAGAACGTGACGGCCTTGGCGAGCTTCCCGCGCCCGTACTCGACCAGGTAGATCGCGGTCAGCAGACCGACCGGGACGGCCATGAGGGTCGCGAGACCGACCTGCTCCAGGGTGCCGATCAGGGCGTGGTAGATACCGCCGCCGACATCGGTGTCCGCGAGGACGCCCATCGAGGTGGTCAGGAAGTAGCTGTCCAGGACCTTCATGCCGCGGGCCACGGTCTCCCAGATCAGGGAGACCAGCGGGATCACGGCGAGCAGGAACGCGACCCAGACCACGCTGGTGGCCATCCGGTCCTTGGCCTGCCGGCCGCCCTCGATCTTGGCGGCCAGGAGGTAGGTCACCAGGAGGAACAGGATGGAGGCGATCAGGCCCCACTGGATACGGCTGTCGAGGCCGCCCGCGAGACCGATGCCGCAGCCCACGGCGATGGATCCGGCCGCGATGACATACGGGGCCCAGTTGGGCAGGCGCGCTCCCTGGAGGGTGCTCGCCGGCTGCTTGGTGTCGATGGCGTGGCTCATGCGTTGGCCCCCGAGTACTCCTTGCGGCGGGCGATGATCGCGCGGGCCGCACCGTTGACCACCAGCGTGATGACGAAGAGCACCAGACCGGACGCGATCAGCGCGTCACGGCCCTGCACGGTCGCCTCGGAGAACTTGCTGGCGATGTTCTGGGCGAAGGTGCCGCCGCCCGGGTCCAGGATGCTGGTGTTGATGAGGAAGCTCGGGGAGAGCACCGTGGCGACGGCCATCGTCTCGCCGAGCGCGCGGCCGAGGCCCAGCATCGAGGCGGAGATGATGCCGGAGCGGCCGAACGGCAGGACCGACATCCGGATGACCTCCCAGCGGGTCGCGCCGAGCGCGAGCGCCGCTTCCTGGTGCATCTGGGGGGCCTGCTTGAAGACCTCACGGCTCACGTTCGTGATGATCGGCAGGATCATGATCGCGAGCAGGATGCCCACGGTGAGCAGCGAGCGGGGGGCGCCGCCCTGCCACTCCAGGATCCCGGTCCAGCCGAAGTAGTCGTTCAGCCAGCTGTAGAACCCGGTCAGGTGAGGCACCAGGAAGAGGGCGCCCCACAGGCCGTAGACGATGGAGGGCACCGCGGCGAGCAGGTCGATCACGTAGGCGATCGGACCGCTCAGCTTGCGCGGCGCGTAGTGCGTGATGAAGAGCGCGATGCCGACGGCGATCGGGACCGCGATGAGCATCGCGATGATCGACGAGATCACGGTGCCGAAGGCGAGGACCGCGATACCGAAGACCGGCGGGATGGAGTTGGCGTCCCACTCGAACGTCGTGAGGAAGTTGCCCTCGTTCTCGGAGAGGACGATCGAGGCGCGGTAGGTCAGGAAGGCCGCGATGGCGGCCATGATCAGCAGGAGCAGGATGCCGGAGCCGCGGGAGAGACCGAGGAAGATCCGGTCACCCGGGCGGGTGGCACCGCGCGAAGCGGCCTTGTGCGAGACGGGCGACGAGGCCTTCAGGTCCTGCGGCGGTGGGGGAGGTGCGGTGGTGGAAGGTGATATGTCCATGGGATTCTCCGGTCTGCGGAGCGCGCCCTGCTTGTCGCGGGCTGCTCCTGGAGCGGCAGCGTCTGCCGCTGCTCCTGGCGGCGGTGCACCGGACGGTGCGGCGGGCGGTCGCGGTCTGCGACCGCCCGGCCGCACTCGGTTCCAGGTTCCTGTCCGGGGTTTCCCGTTGTCGCCCGGAGGGCGGCCGAACGGCGTCTGGTGCGTGCGATCGCAAGGCGCCGGAACGTCCTCGTGGCGGAGCCACTAGGGCGTTTCGGCAACGCAGCGAGCGTGCGTGCCAGGCGTCGTTCGGCAGGCGGGAAACCCCGGGCAGGGGCCTAGCTCAGGGCGGCGATGGTCTCGCGAACCTTGGCGTTGATCTCGGCCGGGATCGGGGCGTAGCCCTGCTCCTTCAGCTTGGCCTGGCCGTCCTCGCTGGCGGCGTAGCCGAGGAAGGACTTGGTGGCGGCCAGGGTCTCGGCCTTGTTGCCCTTCTCGCAGACGATCTCGTACGTCACCAGGGTGATCGGGTAGGCACCCTCGGCCTTGGTGGCGTAGTTGAGCTCGAGCGCGAGGTCCTTGCCCTTGCCGACGACCTTGGCGTCGGCGATCGCCTTGGTGGCGTTGTCGACGGTGGCCTCGACCGGGGTGCCGGCACCGGTGTCGATCGCGACGGTGCTGATGCCGTCCTTGGCGTAGCTCAGCTCCATGTAGGAGATCGAGCCGGAGGTCTGCTTGACCTGCTGGGCGACACCGGAGGAGCCCTGAGCGGACTGGCCGCCCTTCGGCTCCCAGGCCTTGCCCGGCTCGTACGGCCAGCTCGCCGGGGCGGCCTTCTTCAGGTACTTGGTCAGGTTGTCCGTGGTGCCGGACTCGTCCGAGCGGTGGAAGGCCTGGATCTTGGTGTCCGGGAGCTTGGCGTCGGGGTTGAGCTTCTTGATCGCCTCGTCGTCCCAGTTGGTGATCTTGTTGTTGAAGATGTCGGCCAGGGTCTTGGCGTCCAGGACCAGGTTGTCGACACCCGGAACGTTGTAACCGACCGCGATCGGGCCGCCCACCATGGGCAGGTCGATGGCCTGGCTGTCCTTGCAGACCTTCGCGGACTCGGTGAGCTCCTCGGGCTTGAGCGCGGAGTCGGAACCGGCGAACGCGGTCTGGCCCTGCAGGAACGCGGTGACACCCGCGCCCGAACCCTCGGGCTTGTAGTTGATCTGCACGCCCTTGCAGGAGGCCGTGTACTCCTTGATCCAGGTCTGGATCGCGTTGGCCTGCGCGGAGGAGCCGTTGGCCAGGAGCTGGCCCTTGGCGTCCTCGCACTTGATGTTCGAGTTGGCGGCGGGCGCGCTCTCGTTGCCGCCGGCGCCGCCGCTGGTGTCGTCGGAGCCGCACGCCGTGAGGGCCAGGGCGCCGGAGACGGCGAGAGCACCGAGGGTGAGGGCCCGCCGGTTCATGCGCTGAAGCTTCACTTTCGGGAGTTCCTTCCAGGAGCCGCCGTCTGTGGCAGCGGCGTGCGATGTCGTACGTGACGTATGAGGTCTGTGCGGCCCGCTGGAGGGCCCGTGTGTCATCTCGGTGGGCTGCCGGCCGTTTTCCGCCAGCGACACGCACCGTGTACAGCCGAAATTAGGCAGGACAGGTGAAGCGGCCGATGGTCGAGAGTGAACGGCAGGTGAACCTAGGCGGTCGGTGTGGTTAGGTCACGGCCGGATTACGGCGGAATCGGCACACCGGGTGCAGTGGGTCACATCCGGGCGGTGCGCGGAGGCCCCGGGGCGGGGCGGTCCGCCGTCCGTCAGCGCAGGGAGCCGAGCAGCCCGAGAAACTCGTCGATCAGGGTGCGGTCCCGGGTGCTGGGTCACCCGCGAGCGGGCCGCCGCGGCGGAGAGCCAGAGGATGCGGTCGACCTCGCGGTTGGGCGTGAAGTGCCCGGCTGTCGCCTCCGCCGCCCAGTAGTGGACGACTTTCGGCCGGCCGCCCGTGAAGTAGCTGACCGAGGGGAGGCGGGGGCCGGGCGCGCAGGTGTGGCCCGTTTCCTCCTCGACCTCGCGCAGGGCGCCCTCGAGCGCCTCCTCGCCGCGCTTGAGCTTGCCCTTCGGGTGCGACCAGTCGTCGTACTTGGGTCTGTGGACGAGGCAGATCTCCAACGAGTCGTCCACGGGGGAGCGGCGCCACAGCACGCAGCCCGCCGCCCGGACCAGCTCGGACTCGGGGCCGGTCATGGCAGGCTCACCGCCGAACTGGATCCTGACCGCTGCCAAGCCCCCTTGAAGGCAAAACGTGCCGCCTCGACCTCGTGGCGCTGGTCGGCGTGCAGGACGCCGAGGGCGTAGGCCGTGGCCGGGGCGATGCGGGGGGTGCGGGCCGCCGAAGACGCGGCTGCCGCCGCCTCGGCCGCGTCGCGGTGCCGGTCGAGCGCGCGGCTCGCGGTGAGCAGGCGAGGGTCGAAGTCCCGTATGCCCAAAGCCTCTTGGGCGTAGCGGTGCAGTCTCAGGAGCAGCCGGGCCTGGTGCCAGGGGGCGTCCTGGGTCTCGGGTGCGGTCTCGGCCGACAGGCCGTGCATCAGCGCCTCGGCGTTGTACGGATGTCCTGCCCGTACGAGAGGAAGGGTCTGTACGGCGTCGGCGAGACGGGCCTCGACATCGGCCGCGAACGGGGCGAGCCGGTGCGCCGCCGCGTCCCTGCGCAGCGGGACGTCGCTGGCCAGGACCGCGACGTTGTCCGCCACCGCGTGGAAGCGGGAGGAGCCGAGCGCCTGGAGCGCCGTGGAGTGGGCGCGGGTGCGGGCAAGCGTGAGCTGGCGGTCGAGCAGCGCGCCCGCCTTGGCGGCGCCCACTGTGAGCTGGCCGGTGGGCGATGCGGAGGCCTGGGCCGGGACGGGCGCGGTGGAGCCCGCGAGCCGCTGGAGCGCGTTCAGCAGGCGGTCGAGCCGCTCGGTGCAGGCGTGCTCGCGGGCCAAGGTGCCCGACAGCCAGGCGAGTTCGGTCCGCAGTTCGTCCGACCAGGTCGCGTCGAGGAGCGGCCGGAAGGTGTGCAGGGTGCCGCTGATCCGGCGGGCCGTGCGCCGCAGCGCCATCGCCGGGGCCGAGGCGTCCTCGACGCCGCTCTCGCGGTGCCGGCGCAGCGCCCGCAGGAAGTCGGTGGCCTGCCCGCGCAGATAGCGGGCGAGGTCCTCGGCCCCGCCGTCCGCGGCGGGCGGCCTGCCATCCACGCCGGACGGCCGTCCGCCCGCAGTGGACGAACCCGCAGTGGGCGAACCCACAGCGGACGACCTGCCGGCCGCAGGCGTCGGCCCGCCGTCCACGGACATCGACCGGGAGCCCCCGCCCAGGGGCTCGCTGCGGTCAGGGTTTCGCTGAGCCACGCCGGCGCCTCCGCGCGTCGATGAGCATCTCCTGCACATTGCGCAGGGGCTGTCCTTCGGAGTCCAGGGCATGCCGGGTCCAGTCGCCGTCGGGGCCCAGGTGCCAGGACGAGGTGGTGTCGGACATCCCGGTCTCCAGGAGCCGGTTGAGTGCTGCCCGGTGGGCCGGGTCGACGACCCGGACGAGTGCCTCGATACGGCGGTCGAGGTTGCGGTGCATCATGTCGGCGCTGCCGATCCACACCTCGGGCTCGCCGCCGTTGCCGAAGGCGAACACCCGGGAGTGCTCCAGGAAGCGGCCGAGGATCGAGCGGACGCGGATGTTCTCGGAGAGCCCTTCGACGCCGGGCCGGATCGCGCAGATCCCGCGGACCCAGATGTCGACCGGCACGCCGGCCTGCGAGGCGCGGTAGAGCGAGTCGATGAGCGCCTCGTCGACGATCGAGTTCACCTTGATACGGACATGCGCGGGCCGCCCGGCCCGGTGGTGCTTGACCTCGTCGTTGATCCGCGAAATCAGGCCGTCGCGCAGGGACTTGGGGGCCACGAGGAGCCGGCGGTAGGTCTCGCGGCGCGAGTAGCCCGACAGCCGGTTGAAGAGGTCGGACAGATCCGCGCCGACCTGGGAGTCGGCGGTCAGCAGGCCCAAGTCCTCGTACAGGCGGGCCGTCTTGGGGTGGTAGTTGCCCGTGCCGACGTGCGAGTAGCGGCGCAGGGTGTCGCCCTCCTGCCGTACGACGAGCGACAGCTTGCAGTGGGTCTTCAACCCCACGAGCCCGTATACGACATGGCAGCCCGCCTCCTCCAGCTTGCGGGCCCACTTGATGTTGGCCTGCTCGTCGAAGCGCGCCTTGAGCTCGACGAGGACGAGCACCTGCTTGCCGGCCTCGGCGGCCTCGATCAGGGCGTCCACTATCGGTGAGTCGCCCGAAGTCCGGTACAGCGTCTGCTTGATGGCGAGCACGTCGTCGTCGTTCGCGGCCTGCTCCAGGAAGGCCTGTACGGAGGTCGAGAACGAGTCGTACGGGTGGTGGAGCAGCACATCGCGCTCCCGCAGCGCCGCGAAGATATCGGGCGCGGACGCGGACTCCACCTCGGCGAGGTCGCGGTGCGTACCGGCCACGAACTTGCGGTACTTGAGCTCGGGCCGGTCGAGGGAGGAGACGTTGAAGAGCCCGGTCAGGTCCAGGGGCCCCGGCAGCGGATAGACCTCCGCCTCGGAGATCTTCAGCTCGCGGATCAGCAGATCCAGTACGTAGCGGTCGATGGACTCCTCGACCTCGAGGCGCACCGGCGGCCCGAAGCGGCGCCGCATGAGCTCCTTCTCCAGGGCCTGGAGCAGGTTCTCGGTGTCGTCCTCCTCGACTTCGAGGTCCTCGTTGCGGGTCACGCGGAACATGTGGTGCGTGCGCACCTCCATGCCCGGGAACAGCTCCTTGAGGTGCGCGGGCGCCGAGATGACGTCCTCGATGGGGACGTAGCGGCCGGGCGAGGCCTCCAGGAAACGGTTCAGCAGGGGCGGCACCTTGACCCGCGCGAAGTGGTTGTGGCCGCTGACGGGGTTGCGGACGACGACCGCGAGATTCAGCGAGAGACCCGAGATGTACGGGAAGGGGTGTGCCGGGTCCACGGCCAGCGGCGTCAGGACCGGGAAGATCCGCTGCCGGAACAGGGTGAAGAGCCGGGCCTGCTCCTTCTCGGTGAGGTTGTTCCAGCGGACGACCCCGATGCCCTCCTCGGCGAGCGCCGGGCCGACGTCCTCCTGGAAGCAGGCGGCGTGCCGGGCCATCAGCTCGCGGGTGCGGTTCCAGATCAGGTCAAGGACCTCACGGGGCTGGAGACCGGAGGCGGACCGGGTGGCGACTCCGGTGGCGATACGGCGCTTGAGGCCGGCCACCCGCACCATGAAGAACTCGTCCAGGTTGCTCGCGAAGATCGCCAGGAAGTTGGCGCGCTCCAGGAGGGGGGTGGCGGGGTCCTCGGCGAGTTCGAGCACCCGCTCGTTGAACGCCAGCCAGCTGCGCTCACGGTCCAGGAAACGCCCCTGCGGCAGCTCGGCGCCCTCGCCGTCCTCCTCGTACGCATCGAGATCCGCGTCGATGTCCGGTTCGAGGTCGGAGACCGCGGCGGCCACGGTGTGCGGCCGGTGCGCGGCTATGGAACCGACGGAGGGCTGGGCGTGCACGGGCACCTGGGGCGTGTTCATGTACTCATTGTTCCGTGTCGGAGCGATTCCAGCCGCCGCGATACGGGCTGTGGGGGAGGTGGTCGGGCTCTCGGCGGGGGCCTGCATCCCCTGAGCGTCGCAAGGCCGTCTGAATCGTCGGTTACGGCGACATGACGTGCAGGACATCGTGGGGCGACCCCAGGGGTTCGAGCCCCCCGGGGCCGCCCGGTCCGTACGCGCCTCCCCCTGTCAGGGCGTACGGCGTTTCAGGAGCCAGAAGGCTGTGGCGGTGAGGGCCGCGGTCAGGGTCAGGACGACCCCGGTCTCCATGACCTGGAGGGGCCAGAAGTGGTTCGCCGGGTGGCCGTCGATTCCGCCTGCCGACCACCAGCCAGGCAGCGTCATGGAGGTGCTGTCGGTCGGCCAGAGCTGGTCACGGACCCGGTGGCCGCCTTCGTGGACGAGCACCATGGCCACTACGGCGAGTCCTGTCGCGGGCAGTGCGCGGCGTACCGCCACTGCGGTGAGGGCGCCCAGAGCCAAGGCGCACAGGAGGTATGCGACGGCTACGGGCCCGCGGTCGACGTAGATGTCCGGGTAGCTCCAGCTGTTGCGCAGTGAGGGGGGTGCGGCGTGCCACATCCAGCGGTACAGGAGGACGAGGCCGGTGCCGCCCACGGTCAGGAGGATGGCGGGTGTCAGCAGCTTCACCGCCAGCCAGCGGGCCGGCGAGACGGACTGGGTCCAGGTGAGGGCCGCGGTCCCGTTCTCGAGCTCACGCGCGATCAGTACACCTGCCGCGTACGCGGCGACCCCGAAGCTCAGCCACGCGATCACCGTGGCGAGCGTGCTGGCCTGTCCCGGCCAGTCGAGGACCACCGAGGGCTCCGCGTCCCTGCAGTCCCGCAGGCCGGGCCGTGGCGGGACGGCACACGCGGTATTGAGGCGTCCGGCCTCGATCCCCCGTGCACGGGTCCTGAGGAGGGCCGCGGCCATGACGGCGAAGAACAGCCCCCACAGGAGCAGCGAGACCCGGTGCAGTCGGAAGACCGCCCACGTCAGCCCGCGCGGGGCTATGGACAACGCGCTCATACGGCGGCCTCCTCGGGCGCGGTGGAACCGGTCGTACGCAGGTGAGCGAGGACGATCTCCTCGAGGGAGGGCTCGACCGCCTCCCAGCCCGGGGGCAGCGCATCCCCACGGCGGACCAGCGCCGTCGCGCCCCGCCCCGCCGGGCGCTGCTCGACGACCCGCTGACCGTCGAGCGAGCCCGCCCCCGTGAGCAGGACGTGGGAGGAGACCAGCTCGTCGACGGGCCCGGCGAGACGGACGCGGCCGGCGCCCAGGAGCACCAAGTGATCGCAGGTGCCCTCCAGTTCGGGCAGGACGTGCGAGGACATCACGATCGTCGTGCCGTGCTCGGACGCCTCGGCCATCAGCGCCCCCATCAACTTCTGGCGCGCCAACGGATCCAGATCCGCCATCGGTTCGTCCAGCAGCATCAGCCGGGCCCGCTTGCCGAAAGCCAGGGCGAGAGCGACCCGTGTGCGCTGGCCGCCGGAGAGCGAGCGGATGCGTTCGCGGGGGTCGAGCCCGCCCTGTTCGTACGCGATCGACTCCGCGGCCTTCGACGACCAGCGTCCCGAGGACCGGTTCAGCTCCGCCCCGAGCCGCAGCACCGCCGCGACCGTGAGCTGGGACGGCAGCGGCTTGGACTGCGCGACGTACGCGACCTCCGCGCGTGCCCCGGGCGGCACCGAGCCGAGGACCCGCAGCTCGCCGGAGGAGGGCCGCAGCAGCCCCGCGGCCAGCGCGAGCAGCGTCGACTTGCCCGCCCCGTTCGGGCCGACCAGACCGCAGACGCTGCCGGCCGGGACCGTGAGCCGGCAGTCGTCGAGCACCGGGGCCCGCCTGCGTCCGTAACGCATCGTGAGACCGGAAGCCTCAACTGCCCATTCCTGCACGGTCATCCGGCATCCCCCTCGTGCCCCTGTGGAAAGTGCTCATCGAGTACGGCGGCGGCCAGGGCGAGCGCGTCCTCGCGCTCGAGGCCCTCCGCGCGGGCGCGCGACGCCCACGCGGCCAGATCCGTCCGCAGCCCGTTGTGGTCCGCGCGGCCGAGCGCCTGCCGTACGAACGTGCCCTGGCCCCGCCGTGCCTCGACCAGACCCTCACGTTCCAGCTCGCGATACGCCTTGAGCACCGTGTTGGGGTTGATCGCCGTCGCGGCCACCACCTCGCGGGCGGTGGGCAGTTGGTCGCCGACGTCGAGCAGGCCCAGACGCAGCGCCTGCTTCGTCTGCTGGACGATCTGGACATAGGTGGCGACCCCGCTGCGCCGGTCGATCCGGTACGCGAACACACTCCCAACCCCCTTTCACTAATTGAGTAGTGGAAGGGTGATGCAGCGGAGGGGCCGCGTCAAGAGGTGCGGCCCTTCGAGGAGTTCAGAACGTGATGCGCTCCCGCAGGGTTTCGAGGCGGTCGCGCAGGATGTCGTGGTGGGCCAGTAAACGTTCGGGGGCGAGCGGGGCCCGTGGCGTGATGCCGTGGCGGGTCAGGGAGGCGGCCATCGTCTCGGGGAAGACGGTGAGCCCGGCGACCAGTTCGGCGGCATTCACGCTCTGGAAGTGGGCCACGCAGAAGGCGCCGGCGCGGGGCTCCTCGACCTCGCGAACCTCGGTGCGCCGCAACAGGCGCAATTCCAAGGCGAGATGTTCGACGCAGGAGCCCAACAAGGCCAGGGCCTGGAGTAGTTGGGCGTGCCGGTGACGTCGGTCGATGAGGGCGTACGTCCCCACCGCGCCGGAGACCGTGCCGACGGCGATCGCCTCGCGGGCGGCGGCGAGGTGGGGAGGCGGCGGGCAGCCGGCGCGGGCAGGGGGGTCAGCGGTCCTGGCGGAAGCGGTGGGCTGCCGGGTCGTATGCCGGGGCGGGGAAGCGGGTGCCGGTGATGGTGTCCGGGACGGGCGTGCCCGGGGTGGTCGTGAGGGGGATCCAGCCGGCCCAGGCCTCGACGGCGTCGTCCTTGGGCTCGTCGCGCGCGAAGCCGGCGCGGACCTTCATGGAGAACTCTTCGATGGGCAGCGTCAGGCACGCGGTGTAGTGGGCCTCTTCGACGCTGGGTCGGCGGGCCGCGTAGGGACCGGAGAGGCGGCCCGGGACGACGCTCTCGACGACCCGGGCGAGCGCGTCGGCGCGTTCCTGCTCGTCCTCGATCGGGGTGGCCCTGCCGAAGATCATGACGGAGCGGTAGGCGGCCGAGTGGTGGGAGGAGGCCCTGCCCAGGATGACGCCGTCGATCAGGGTCGCGGTGACGCACAGCGGGGCGCCGGCGGCCGCGGTGGTGATGAAGCGGCCGAAGGCGGAACCGTGCAGGAGGAGCTGGTCCCCCTCGCGCATGTGCAGCGTGGGGATCACCACCGGGCCGTCGTCGGTGGCGAAGCCGACGTGCACGGCGAGGGCCTCGTCGAGGATGGCGTAGACCTCGTCACGGTCATAAGTGACCCGGTCCGGGTAACGCTCGGCGGTCGTACGTGGGGTGGGCATGGCGCGACGGTAAGCAGGCGCGCCCGGAATCCACGGCAAGGAACCACCCCGCGCACCCGGACGGCCGACCGGCCCACCGCACCGCACCGTAAGGCGGCCGACAGGCCCACCGCGCCACACCGCGCAGCTACGACTCCGTGCGGTACATCAAGTCCGTTTCGTACGTGGTGAAGCCGAGCCGCTCGTACACGGAGACCGCCGCCTTGTTGTCGGCGTCCACGTAGAGCATCGCCGTGGGCAGGCCCGCGTCCGCGAGATGGCGCAGGCCGATGGCCGTGAGCGCCTTGCCGAGCCCGCCGCCCTGGGCGCCCGGGCGGACACCGACCACGTACACCTCGCCGATCCGCTCCTGCGCGTGCGCCTTCGTCCAGTGGAAGCCGATCAGGTCCTCGCCGCGGAAGGCCAGGAAGAAGCCGGCCGGGTCGAACCACGGCTCGGCCTTGCGGTCGTCGAGGTCGCGCTGGGTGAGGGAGCCCTGCTCGGGGTGGTGTGCGAAGGCCTCGGAGTTGACCCGCAGCCACGCCTCGTCGTCCTGTCCCGGCACGAAGGCGCGGACCGTGACGCCGGACGGAAGGACCGGTTCGGTGAAGGCCGAGGGGTCCAACGGGCGGCGCATCTGGCGCAGTTCGCGGAACAGGGACAGGCCCAGGATCTGGGCCAGATGACGGGCCGCGGCATGCCCGCCGTGCGCCCACACCCGCAGCCGCTTGCCGGTCGCGCCGAGCAGCGCCTGGCCGAGCGCGCGGCCGTGGCCGTGGCCGCGGTGGGCGGGGTGCACGACCAGTTCGCCGGCCGGGGCCTCCACGGGGTCGGTGTCCTCCAGCTGCGCGTAGCCGAGGAGTTCACCGTCCACCGTGAGCAGCAGGTGGCGTACGCCCTCACGGGGCCCGCCGCGCAGCTGCAGCCTGCCCTGCTCGGAGACGGCCTGCTGGCCGTCGGTGCGGGCGGCCTCCGCGAGCAGCCGCGATACGGCGTCGATCTGCTCGGGAGTCAGGGCGTCCAGGGTGTCGAGGGAGCGCACGGGCGGGGTCGCTGCGTCAGTCATGTCCTGAGCGTACGGCCCGCCCGCCAAGCTCAGCTCGCACCCAGTTCGTCCCGCCACACGGGGCTGTCCACATAGTGGTTGTCGTAGAGCTCGGAGGAGTCCTTGATCTCCTGCGGGCTCGCCTCCCCGCGCAGCACACGGCCGAGCAGCCGCAGGTAGTCGAAGCGCGGCATCCCCGGCGTGAACATGAACAGCACATCCGCTTCGGAACCGGTCGCGGCCGCGAACGCGTGCGGGGTGTGCGGCGGTACGTGCAGGAAGTCGCCGGCCTCCAGGACCTCGACCTTGTCGTCGAGCAGCACCCGCAGCCGGCCGCCGATGACGAAGAACAACTCCGAGGCCCGCGTGTGGAAGTGGGCCGGCGCCCCGACCGCTCCTTCGGTGAACGCCGAGCGGTAGGTGGTGACCGGGCTGCCGTCGGTGCCGAAGTCGGCGAGCAGGGTCATGACGGCGCTGGGGTCGCTGGTGGTCTCGGCGGTGGCCGCGCGCGTGAGCAGGGGCTTCGTGGTCGCGAACTGCGTGTTCTCTGTGTTCATGACTATGAGCTTAGGCCCGGAAAAGACCCTGCACAGGGTGCATTCACGGGCCAAAAAATGAGGTCAATTCACGACGGCCCATCGCCTCGGCCACCTCGCAGAAACCCACCCGTAACCACGAACCCCCTGTTGCTCTACGCGCGTTGACTCTAGGCTGCGCCCCACTGATTACCGGAGGGGAACAGATGTCAGTGACACCACAACGGCACCGTGCGCGCGGCCGGCTGCTGATCGCCGGCGTGACGGCACTCGCCGCCGCCGCGTCCGTGGCGGCCGCCCTGCCCGCGGGAGCACAGGACGAGAGCCGGGACCACGGGCACGCCACGGGCCGCACCGTCGACGTCCAGCTGCTGTCGTTCAACGACTTCCACGGCAACCTCGAACCGCCGACCGGCTCGGGCGGCCGGGTCACCGAACTCCAGCCCGACGGCACCACGAAGACCATCGACGCGGGCGGCGTGGAGCACCTGGCGACCGCGCTGCGCGACGCCCGCAAGGGGGAGCGCTACACCGCGACCGTCGCCGCGGGCGACCTGATCGGTGGCTCCCCGCTCCTTTCGGGGCTGTTCCACGACGAGCCCACCATCGAGGCGCTCAACAAGCTCGACCTGGACATCGCGGGCGTCGGCAACCACGAGTTCGACGAGGGCCGCACCGAGCTGGAGCGCATCCAGAACGGCGGCTGCCACCCCAAGGACGGCTGCTACGAGGACGGCAAGGTCTTCCAGGGCGCCGACTTCCCGTATCTCGCGGCCAACGTGACGGATGAGAAGACCGGCAAGCCGATCCTTCCCCCGTACAAGATCTGGGAGAAGAACGGCGTCAAGATCGGCTTCATCGGTCTGACGCTCGAAGGCACCCCCGACATCGTCTCGGCCGAGGGCATCAAGGGCCTGAAGTTCCACGACGAGGTCGAAACGATCGACAAGTACGCCAAGGAGCTCGACCGCAAGGGCGTGAAGTCCATCGTCGCGCTCGTGCACGAGGGCGGTGCGCCGGCCTCCGCGGCGTACAACTACAACTGCGACAGCCCGGGTCCGGGCGACGGCATCTCCGGGCCGATCACCGAGATCGCCAAGAAGACCACGTCCAAGGTCGACGCCTTCGTCACGGGCCACACGCACCAGGCGTACGTGTGCACGGTGCCGGACCCGGCGGGCAAGCCGCGGATGGTCACCTCGGCGTCCTCGGCCGGGAAGCTCTTCACGGACACCACGCTCACCTACGACCGCCGCACCCGCGACATCGTGCGCACGAGCGTCGAGTCCGCGAACCAGGTCGTACGGCGTGATCTGCCCAAGGCGCCCGACATGACCTCGCTGATCGCGCGCTGGAACAAGCTGGCCGCGCCGATCGCCTCGCGTCCGCTCGGCTTCATCTCGGCGGACATCGCCCGTGGGACGGAGCCCGAGCAGCCGCTCGGCAGCCTGATCGCGGACGCGCAGCTCGCGTACGCCAAGACGGTCGATCCGGAAGCCGACTTGGCGCTGATGAACCCCGGCGGCATCCGCGCCGAGCTCGTCTTCAAGGCGGCCGGGGCCGAGGGCGACGGCGTCGTGACCTACGGCGAGGCCTTCAGCGTGCAGCCCTTCGGCAACACGGTGAACCTGGTGGACCTGACCGGCGCGCAGCTGATCACCGCGCTGAAGCAGCAGGTCAGCGGGTCCAACGAGGCCGCCCCGAAGATCCTGCAGATCTCGGCCGGTCTGACGTACACCCTCGACCTGACCAAGACGGGCGCGGACCGCGTGGTCGCCGACTCGGTGAAGCTGAACGGGGCCGCCATCGACCCGGCGGCCACCTACCGTGTCGCGATGAACTCCTTCCTCGCGGGCGGCGGCGACGGCTTCGCCGAGCTGGGCAAGGGCGCGAACCCGCTGGTCGGCGCGGACGACCTCAAGGCGTTCGAGGACTATCTGGCGGCCAACTCCTCGGCCGCCGACCCGATCGAGCCGCCCGCGAGCGGACGCATCACTGTTGTGAAGAAGCCCACTCCCGCGGTGAGTTAAGTCACGAAAGGGTTGCGGTGGGGGGACGTATGCGTGATCGGATGAACCGATGCGTACGTCCCCCCACATTTTTTCCACGCATCCGCACCCTGGCGTTCACCATGATCCGTACGATGCGGCGGCACCCGGCAACCCGTACGATGCGGCGGCGTCCGGCAACCCGCACAACCCGTACGACGAACTGGCCGATCTCTCCGGCCCGCTCGACGAGTTCCTGCAGAACGAGCCCGAGGACGCCGAGCCCTGGGAGCCGCCCCAGCACCGCCGCGGCGGCCGTCGGCGCAGGCGCAACCGGTTCGCCGGTCTCCCGCTCGTCGCCAAAGCGCTCGTCCTGCTCCTCGCCACAGCCGCCTTCCTCGTGCTCGCCGACCGCTGGGCGCTGCTCTACGCCGAGCACAAGACGGCCGAGAAGCTGAAGGACTCGCTGCATCTGACGGCCGCCCCCGAGGTCGAGATCGAGGGCTTCCCCTTCCTCACCCAGGCCTTGGACGAGCGGATCGACGAGGCCAGCGTCACCGTGCCCGATGTGGCCGCCGACCGTGTCTCGCTCGCGAAGGTCTCCGCCACGGCCTCGGACGTGACGATCGACGGCGGCCCGCTCTCGGTGAAGGGCGCCTCCGTGGGCGAGATGGACGGCGAGGTGCTGCTCTCCTTCGAGGACCTGAACCGTGAACTGGGCGCCTCCCAGGTCACGTTCACCGCACAGGGCCGTGACCGGGTGCTCGCCCGCGGCACGCTGCCCGTCGCCGGGCACGATCTGAAGCTGTCCGCCGATGCGCAGATCCGCCGCTCGGGCGAGAAGGGGATCTCCACGCGGATCGGCGGAATGCGGCTGGACATCGGGGACTTGGCGACCTACCGCCCTGGTACGAAGCCTTCGCAGGGGCTGCATCTGAGCCGCAAGTCCGCGGACTCGGTCCGCTCCTCGCAGCAGAAGCTCAAGTCGCTCTTCGAGGTCCCCGCACTCGTGGACCGGCTCGGGATCCCGCGTTCCGCGGTGCAGCGGGCGCTGCACGAGGAGGCCGATCTGTCGTCCCTGACCGGCTCCCCGCGGTTCGTGCGCGACCTGATGGGGCTCAACCTGATCGACGTGGCCATGGACCACCCGGCCCTGCTCAAGCAGCTCGGCCTCGACCCCGCCCTGCTCGACGGCCTGTCCCACCTCACCCGCCCGGCCCTCGCGGACCGCCTGGCCCTGGGCTTCCGGCTGCCCGAACTTCCCGAAGGATCAGGGGAGTTGTATCTGAAGGACGTCCGCGTCGAGCGGGACGGGATACGCGTGGAGCTCGGCGGGAGCGGAGTGTCGTTCGGAGGGTGAGGTCCCGGGGCTCAGAGAGTGCCGAGGTCCCGGCGCTCAGAGGGTGCCGAGGCCGTCGAGGAACTCCCGTACGGCCCGGTGGAAGCCCTCCGGGTCCTGCGCCTGCACGAAGTGGTCCGTGTCCAGGCGTACCAACGTCGTGTGCGGCCGCCGCTCGGCCATCTCCCGGGCCGTCTCGCCGGGCAGGGCCTGGCTCTTGCGGCCGTTGATCAGGAGCGCGGGCATGGAGCTGCCGGTCCAGGCCGCCCAGTGATCGCCGTGCACGGCGTTCTCCGAGTCGACGGTGTCCTGGGGGTGGAAGGGCAACCGCCAGGCTCCGTCCGGGAGTTGGCGCAGACCCCGGGCGATCATCGGGCCGATGGGTCCGGCGCCCTCGATCAGCTCCTCGCGGGTGGGCGCCGTATAGGGGAAGGAGAGGACGAACGACAGCGGGCTCGGGCCGTCGGGCATCAGCACCGGCCCGTCCACGTCGACCATGGCCGCGATCAGGTCGGGCCGCCGGGCCGCGAGATACATCGCGTTGATCCCGCCGAGCGAGTGCCCGAGTGCGACGACCGGGCCGGCCGCGAGGTGTTCGAGCAGGGCGATCAGGTCGTCGACGTAACCGTCCCGGCTGTACTCCGGGGTCCGGTCCGAGTCGCCGTGTCCGCGCTGGTCGGGGGCTATCACCCGCCAATCCGGCCCGAGTTCCTCGGCGAGCCGGGTGAACGAGGCGCCCTCGGCGAGATGCCCGTGCAGCGCGAGCAGCGGCTGGCCGGTGCCGCCGGAGTCCAGGTAGGAGAGGCGGCGGCCGGCGAGGTCGAGTTCCTTGCGGGCGAGGGCGGGGCGGGTCGTGGACATGGTGGGCTCCTTCGGCTGCGATCCGGGTGGCGCGATGAGCGCAACTATACGCACGTATTAAACAGCCGTACAAGACGTCCGTATGAATCTCTGCGCCGTCCATAGCAACGCACCAACCACCGCAGGACACAAGAGACTTCGCGTTCCGGCTCGGGGGGTGTCGACCGCCCGCGATCCCGCTCGCTAGGCGGGACGCTCGGGCGGCGGGGAGGGCGCACCCGGCAACCGCACCACCGCCACCGTCCCGCCGCCGTCCGCCGGGCGGAGCGCGACCTCGCCGCCGCTCTGCTGGACCGTGCGGGCCACGATCGACAGACCGAGACCCGAGCCGGGCAGCTGGCGGGCGGTGGGGGAGCGCCAGAAGCGGTCGAAGACATACGGGAGTTCCTCGGCGGGGATGCCGGGGCCGTGGTCGCGCACGGTGAGGGTGCCGCGGTCGAGGGCGACCTCGATGGCGCCCCCGGGCGGGCTGAACTTGACCGCGTTGTCGAGGATGTTGACCAGGGCCCGTTCCAAGGCGGCCGCGTCGGCCCGTACATACCAGGGCGCCAGCTCCGCGGTGATCTCGAGCTCCGGGCCGCGGAGGCGGGCGCGGTCCACCGCGGTCTGGACGATCTGATGGAAGCCGACGACCTCGACCTTGGCGGTCTGGCCGGTGTCGGGGCGCGCGAGCTCCTGCAGATCGCCGATCAGGGCGGCCAGTTCGGTCATCTGCGCCTTGACGCTGGCGAGCAGCGCCTTGCGGTCGTCGGGCGGGATGGCCCGGCCTGTCTCCTCGCTGCGGGCGAGGAGTTCGATGTTCGTACGGAGGGAGGTCAGGGGGGTGCGGAGTTCGTGTCCGGCGTCGGCGATGAGCTGGGCCTGGCGTTCCTGGGAGCTCTCCAGGGCGGCGGTCATGGCGTTGAACGACCGCGAGAGCCTGGCGATCTCGTCGTCGCCCTCGGCGGGGATGCGGATGGTCAAGTCCTCGGTGCGGGCTACGTGTTCGACGGTGTCGGCCAGTTGATCGACGGGCTTGAGCCCCGCGCGGGCGGTCCACAGGCCGGCTGCGCCGGCACCGAGGACGCCCACGCCTGAGGCGAGAAGGAGGATGAGGGCGAGCTCGTTGAGGGTGCTTTCGGTCTCCTTCAGCGGATACGCGAGCAGCAGGGCGGTGTCGGAAACCACCGCGTCGCGGCCGCCCGGTCCGTCGGCGATGAGCGCCTTGGTCAGCACCCGTACGCGGTTGCCATCGGCGTCCGTGCCGTTGCGGAAGCTCGCGACATCGGGGTCCGCAGCCATGGCCACATCGGTGTCGCCGGTGGTGACGTTCACCTTGCCCACGGAGTCCGAGAAGACGCAGGCGGTGCCGTCCGCCTTGACCAACTCGCCGTAGTAGGCGGACCGGACGCCCGGGAACGTCCGGTCGGGCGAGGGGGCCTGTGCGCACTCGGTCAGCAGACTGCGGATCTGCTCCGGCGCCGGCCGGGTACTCGTGGCGGACGAGGTCAGATCGTCGTCGACTGCCTGGTACAGGTTGGCGCGCACGATGAACCAGCACGTCACCGAAACCGCCGCCACTGCGAACGCCACTGCGGCGGCGGTGAGCAGGGCCAGCCGAGTCCGCAGCGGTACGGCACGCAACCGCTTCACTCGGAGCCGCCCGCCCGCAACGCATACCCCACACCCCGCACCGTATGAACCAACCGCGGCTCGCCCCCCGCCTCCGTCTTGCGCCGCAGATACATCACGTAGACGTCGAGCGAGTTGGACGAGGGCTCGAAGTCGAAGCCCCAGACCGACTTGAGGATCTGCTCACGCGTGAGCACCTGGCGCGGATGGGCCAGGAACATCTCCAGCAAGGTGAACTCGGTCCGGGTGAGCTCCACCGCACGCGACCCCCGTACGACCTCACGCGTCGCGAGATTCATCCGCAGGTCGGCGAACGACAGCACATCGTCGTCGACCTGGTCCGCCGCCACCGACACCGCATACGAGCTGCGCCGCAGCAACGCCCGGATACGGGCGAAGAGTTCATCGAGCTCGAAGGGCTTGACCAGATAGTCGTCCGCACCCGCGTCCAGGCCCGTGACCCGGTCGCCCACCGTGTCCCGGGCCGTCAGCATCAGGATCGGGGTCGTCGCGCCGGACGCCCGCAGCCGGCGCGCGGCCGTCAGTCCGTCCATGCGCGGCATCTGGATGTCGAGGACCACGAGCTCGGGGGAGAACGCGGCCGCCTTCTCCAGGGCCTGAATGCCGTCGGCCGCGACCTCCGTGGCATACCCCTCGAACGCGAGGCTGCGCTGCAGCGCCTCGCGCACGGCGGGCTCGTCGTCGACGATCAGGATGCGCTGGGCTTCGCCTTCGGCGGGACTCATCGGTGGTCGTTCCTCGCGTCGCTCGGGAAGTGGACGTCATCAGCCTCGTGGCCGTCATCAGCCTCGCACGGCCATGCCGCGCACGGTCAGGTCGTGGACCCGGCGCGCAGCGTGTCCAGGTCGGCCTTCACATCGTTGACCGGGATCGCGAAGCCGAGGCCCACGCTGCCGGACGAGGAACCGGAGCCGGAGCCGGAGTTCGAGGCCGGTGAGTACATCGCCGAGTTGATGCCGATGATCTCGCCGTTCATGTCGATCAGGGCGCCACCGGAGTTGCCGGGGTTGAGCGAGGCGTCGGTCTGGAGCGCCTTGTACGTGGTCGTGGACGAGCCGGTGTCGCCGTTGAACTGCTCCCCGCCGAACTCGAACGGCCACTGGCCGCCGCCCTGCTGCCCAGGCGCCTGCTGCTCCTCGGTGGAGACGGTGACGTCACGGTCGAGCGCGGAGATGATTCCGCTGGTCACGGTGCCGGTCAGGCCCTCGGGTGAGCCGATCGCGACGACCTCGTCGCCGACACCGACCTTGTCGGAGTCGCCGAGCGTGGCGGCCTTGAGGCCCGAGGCGTTCTCGAGCTTGATGAGCGCCAGGTCCTTCTTGCTGTCGGTGCCGACGACCTTGGCCGTGTACTTCCTGCCGTCGTTCGTCTGCACCTGGACCTCGCTCGCCCCGGCGATCACGTGGTTGTTGGTGATGATCTCGCCGTCGGAGGTGATCAGCACACCCGAGCCCGTGGACGTACCGCTGCCGGTGCTCGCCTTGATCTCGACGATGGAGTCGCTGACCGCGTTGGCCACACCGGAGACGGTGCCCTTGCTGCCGGCGGAGGCGTTGGTGCCGTTGATGCCGGTGGGGGTGGCGCCGTTCGTACCGAAGAGCTCCTGGGCGGCGTACGCCGTGCCGCCGCCGACGGCAGCGGCGACCAGGGCGACGGCGGCGAGCACCGCTATCGGGCCGCGGGCACGCTTCTTGTGGGCGGGGGCCGGGTGCGCGGCGGGCTGGTGGCCGA
>NZ_JAAKZW010000106.1 GCF_011044995.1 Streptomyces mesophilus
GGGCCGGGGGCCTGGGGGAGGTCCGGTTGCGACAAGGCGCTCTCCTTGGGGGCGTGCGCGCTACGTTCGCGATGCGGTCGTCACGTATCGGACTATTCACCATATAAGGGGTGCGGCCTGTTGTCGCGCGTGATGACGCACGGTGACCGGGGGCTGTGAGCGGGCAGGGCAGGACGGGGCTTGTGTTAGCGCGCGCTCTAATTTCTACGGTGGCGCCATGACTCAGCAAGAGCAGCAGCACTCCGTCACCAGCCGCCGCGCCGTCGCCAAGGCCGCCCTCGTCGGGCTCGGGGTGGCGGGCGTACCGCTCGCCGCTGCCGGACCGGCCGCCGCGGCGCACGCGGAGTCCGACCGCTACGCCCGGGGCTTCGCCACCCTGCGCCGGATCTCGGGCGAGCGCGGAGCCGAGACCATCAGGTCCTTGCAGGACATCGCCCCCGATCTGGGCCGCTACATCGTCGAGTTCGCGTTCGGCGACGTCTACTCACGGCCCGGACTCGACCCGCAGCAACGGCAGTTGGTGACGATCGGCGCGCTCACCGCCCAGGGCGACACCGCACCGCAGCTGGACTTCCATATCGACGCGGCCCTGAGGGTCGGCGTGCGCCCCGCCGAGATCGTCGAAGCGCTGATCCACACCGTGCCGTTCATGGGCTTTCCCCGGGCGCTGAACGCGGTCTCCGTGGCGCGGAAGGTCTTCGCCGACCGCGGCGTGACGTTCGAGCCGCCCGTACAGAACGATCCCCGCGACCGCTACGAGCGCGGCGCCGAGAACCTGAAGCGGATCGACGGCGAGCACGGGCTCGAGGTGATCGAGTCGCTGGGGGACATCGCGCCCGATCTGGGCCGCTACATCGTGGAGTTCGCGTTCGGCGACGTCTACCACCGGCCGTGGCTCAGCCCGCAGCGCCGTCAGCTGGTCACCGTCGGCGCCCTGACCGCCTTCGGCGACACCGCCCCGCAGCTGCGCGTCCACATCGGCGCGGCCCTGAACGTCGGCCTGAGCCCGGCCCAGGTGATCGAGACGCTGCTGCACACCGTGTCGTACGCCGGGTTCCCGCGGGTCCTGAACGCGGTGGGCGTGGCCAGGGAGGTGTTCGAGAACCACTGATCGCGGGGGTCGGGGGCCGGGGTCTGCCTACGGTGGTGGCATGACTGCATCAGGTACAGGCCGGAGCACCTCGCGTAGGGGCGGGAGCGTCTCGGGCACCGGCCGCGGCACCCGGACCATCACCGAGACCTCCGAGCTCACCGGCATGAGCGCCCACACGCTGCGCTATTACGAGCGGATCGGGCTCCTCGACCGGGTGGAACGCGGGCCGGACGGGCGGCGACGGTACCGCGATGAGGACCTCGCGTGGCTCGCGTTCCTGACCCGGCTGCGCACCACGGGGATGCCCATCCGCGACATGCAGCGCTTCGCACAGCTGCGCAGACAGGGTGACGCGAGCGCACCGGACCGGCTCGCGCTGCTGCGCCGGCACCGCGAGGCCGTACGACGGCAGATCGCCGAACTCACGGACTGCCTGGGGGCGTTGGACGCGAAGGTGGAGCACTACGAGGCGCTGACGGCGCGGGATGCGGCGGGCCGCCCCGGGTGAGCGGCGTGCCCCCGGGTGAGCGGCGCGCCCCGGTTGAGCAGCCCGCCCCGGCTGGGCAGCCCGCCCGGCTAGGTGCGGCGCCGGCCGCGTGCCGCGTGTTCCTCGCGAATGTGTTCCGTGAGCGCGATCGAGGCCGTGGCCCGGTCGTACGAGAGCTGGGCCACCCGTGCGTACAGGCAGTCGATGATCAGCAGGACGGAGTGCCGCGTGCCGAACCCGCCGTGCCGGAAGCTCGTCTCGCCGGAGGTCGAGGCGAGGTGCAGCGAAGCGGCCTGGGCTGCGGGGGAGCGGGGGTCGGAGGTGATGGCGATCGTGGTGGCCCCTCGCTCGGCGGCAAGGCGCAGCGGGCTCACCACCTCGCGCGTACTGCCGGAGTGCGAGAGCGCGACGGCCACGTCGGCGGGCGTGAGCAGGGACGCCGAGGTCTCCGCGGCGTGCACCTCGGTCCAGCCCCTGGCCTGGCAGCCGATCCCGAACAGTCGCGACTCCGCCTCACGGGCCAGCACGCCCGAAGCGCCCACACCGTAGACATCGATACGGCGGGCCTTCGCCACAGCCCGTGCCGCACGTTCGAGGGCGTCGCGGTCGAGGCGCTCGACGGTGCCGCGCAGCGCCTGGAGATCGGCGTGCGCGATGACCTCGATCACCTGGTCCAGGGTGTCGTCGGGGCCGATGTCGGGCCCGAGCGGCTGCCCCCGCGTGAACCCCTCCTGGGCGAACTGCCCCTGCTCCTTGGCGAGTTCGAGCAGCAGTGACTGGTACGAGTCGAGCCCGATGGCCTGGCAGAAGCGGGTGACCGTCGCCTGTGATGTGCCGGTGCGGCGCCCGAGGTCCGCCGCCGAGGTGTGGGCCAGCGCCGCCGGATCGGTGAGCACCTGCTCGGCGACCTTGCGCAACGAGGCGGTCAGCCGGGGCAGTTCGGAGTGGATCAGGGTGGTGATCACGGGGGCTCGGCTCGATTCGTGGCGGGTGCGCGGGGCTCGCGGGTTGTGGCTTGTGGCGGGGCGGTGCTGGGGAGTGCGCTGGGCAGTGCGGCCCGGCTCGGCGCGCGAAGCTCTTGTCAGGCGGCGATTCTATCAACCACCATGCAGTGTGATCCATGAATCATCGGAACGGTCCTTGGCCTCCCGCGAACTGCCCCTGCTGATAGGGATCGACGCCGGAGGCACCCGTACCCGCGCGTACTGCGCAGACGCCACGGGCCGGCCGGTGGGTACGGGGGACAGTGGCCCAGGCAACGCGCTGGGCGTCCGACCCGAGGCCCTCGTACGGCATTTGAGCGAGGCGATGGCGGCCGCCGTGCCGGCCGGGATGCGCGGCCGCGGAGCCGTCGTCGCGGCCGGTTTCGCGGGCGGAGGGTACGGGCGCGGGCGGGACGCCGCGGTGGCGTGCCTGGCACGGGCGCTCGAGGAGCTGGGCATCGAGGCGGCCGCCCTCGAGGTGTACGGGGACGCCGAAGTCGCGTTCGCCTCGGGCCCCGGGGCGCCGGCGGACGGGCTCGTCCTGATCGCGGGTACGGGTGCGACCGCCGCGCGGATCAGCGGACGGCGCAGCGCACAGATCGTGGACGGGCACGGATGGCTGCTCGGCGACGAGGGGAGCGGGTTCTGGCTGGGGCGGGAGGCGGTGCGGGCGGCCCTGTGGGCCCTGGATGGACGTGGACCGCACTCGCTGCTCGTGGAGCGCGTGCTGGAGCTGGCCGCGCCCGGGAAGGACCGTGACGACCGCCCGCTGCTCAGGGACGTCATCGCGGACTGGGCCTACTCCCGGCCGCCGGCAGCGCTGGCGGCGCTCAGCCCGCTGGTGGTCGGGACCGCGGCGGAAGGCGATCAGGTGGCGCTCGGGCTGCTCGACGACGCGGCCGACGAACTGGCCGACAAGCTCCGTGTGCTGGGCGCCCGCCGCGGTGAACTCCTGGTCGCCACGGGCGGCTTGATCGCGCCGGGCGGCCCGCTGGCCGGTCGTCTCGCCGTACGGGTGGAGTCAATGGGGCTGCGTCTGACGGCTGTTCGGGACGGCGGGGCGGGGGCCGTGGCGCTGGCCGGCCTCTTGACGCACTGACCCGCCTGGTTCATCGTTTCAACGATCCTGAACCTTGGCGGTTCGATGAACCGAAACAGTGAATCCGAAACAGTGAACCGAACACTGAGTCCGAATACTGAGTCCGAACACTGAGTCCGAACAGTGAGAGTGGGAACTCCATGACCGACCCGCAGATCAGCGCAAGCCTCTTCGCCGACCAGGCGCGCGCCGCCCTCGACGCGGCGATCGACGCCAACAAGGAGGCGGTGACGGTGGCGGCCCGCCTGTTCGCGGACAGTGTCGCGGCCGACGGAGTGATCCACGCCTTCGGCACCGGCCACTCGCAGGCCACGGCGCTGGAGATCTCGGGGCGCGCGGGAGGACTGATCCCCACGAACCGGATCGGCCTCGGCGACCTGGTGCTCCGCGGCGGCGAGGACCGTTCCGTGCTGGCCGACCCGCTGCTCGAACGCCGGCCGGGACTCGCCGCGCGGCTCTACGAACTGAGCACCCCGCGCCCGCAGGACCTCTTCGTGATCATCTCCAACTCGGGGGTCAACAACTCCATCGTCGACATGGCGCAGTTGGTGAAGGAGAAGGGCCACCACCTCGTGGCCATCACCTCGATGGAACACACCCGCTCCGTCCCCGCCCTGCACGCCAGCGGCAAGCGCCTCGCCGACCTGGCGGACGCGGTGCTCGACAACGGCGCACCGGCGGGTGACGCCCTGCTGCCGCTGCCCGGCGGTGGCCACCTGTGCGGCGTCTCCACCCTCACGTCCTCGACCCTGGCCCAGATGGTGGTGGCCGACAGCGTGGCCCTGCTGATCGCCGAGGGCTACGACGTCCCGGTCTACATCTCCGCCAACCTCCCGGGCGGCTTCGAACGCAACGCGACCCTCGAGGCCCGCTACGAGGGACGGCTGCACCGGGGCGGGTTCTGAGGCATCCGTACGCTCAGCGGGCCGCTTCGATGGCGCGCCGCAGACGAAAGCGCCGGGTGAGCCGGCCATAGCCCGCTCACCCGGCGCCTCACGCAGCGTGGGTCAGGAGATCAGCTCCACCTCCGCCAACGTCGCCTCGCCGCCCGCGAACACCAGGCGGTACTTCGCGTACGCACCCGGGTCGTCCACCGTGAACGCCCGAGTCTGCCGGTCCCACGCGAAGGACTCGCCCGAGCGTTCGTCCAGGTCCGTCCAGCGCGACCCGTCCGACGAGCCCTGCAGTACCCAGCCCGACGGGGCCTCGGCCTTGTCCGCCGAGGTCAGGGTGTACTGGAGCGCACGCGTGCGGTCGGAGACCGGGAGGTCCACCGAGGCCGAAGTGGCGGACGTGGCCGATGAGTTGTCGAACAGCTCACCCGCACCCGCAAGCACATCGTCCCGTGGCGACGGCACCTTGTCGTCGCGCGTGATCGAAACCGGGGCCGCCGAACCTCCCGTGCCCCACTTGGACGGCTTCGGACCCATGTCGAACTCCAGGACACCGCCCTTCGCGATCACCGCGTGCGGAAGTGCGGTCGACGACCACTGCTTGCCGTTGACCTTCAGCCCCTGGACGTAGATGTTCGACGCACTGTTCTTCGGCGCCTTCACGACCAGCGTCCGCCCGTTGTCCATACGGACCGTCGCCTTGTCGAACAGCGGCGAGCCGATCGCGTACTCGCCGCTGCCCATCACGAGCGGGTAGAAGCCGAGCGCGGAGAAGAGGTACCAGGCCGACTGCTCGCCGTTGTCCTCGTCACCGTGATAGCCCTGCCCGATCTCGCTGCCGACGTAAAGCCGCGACAGCACCTCGCGGACCTTCTCCTGTGTCTTCCAGGGCTGCGAGGCCGCGTTGTACATGTACGTGGCGTGGTGGGCGACCTGGTTCGAGTGCCCGTACATGCCCATCCGGACGTCCCGCGCCTCGGTCATCTCGTGGATCACGCCGCCGTACGAGCCCTTGAACTCGGGCGATGCGGTCTCCGGCGTCGAGAAGTACGTGTCCAGCTTGTCGCCGAGCCCGGAGCGGCCCCCGTACAGATTGGCCAGACCGCGCGAATCCTGCGGCGCGGTGAACGCGTAACCCCACCCGTTCGTCTCGGTGTAGTCGTAACCCCAGATCCGCGGGTCGTACGCGCCGGACGGGACGCGCCAGTCGCCCTTCAGGTCGCGGCCCTGGAAGAAGCCCTTGCTGTCCGTGTCCCCGCCGCCGGCGGCGGCATCGAACAACTTCACATAGTTCTGGGCCCTGTTGAGGAAGTAATCCGACTCCTCCTTGTAGCGCTTCTTTCCGGTCTCGCGGTAGAGCTTCCGTCCCAACTGTGCGATGCCGTAGTCGTTGAGATAGCCCTCGAGCGACCAGGACAGGCCCTCGTGGGTCTCCGTCGACGCGTAACCGAGGAAGGGGGACGTCTCCATTCCCTTGCGGCCTACGCCCGACGACGGAGGCACCACGGTGGCGTTCTTCAGCGCCGCCTCATAGGCCGACGCCGCGTCGAAGTCGACACCCTTCACATACGCGTCCGCGAAAGCGACGTCCGAGGACGTGCCGGTCATCAGATCCGCGTAACCCGGCGAGGACCAGCGGGATATCCAGCCGCCGTCCTTGTACTGCTGGACGAATCCGTCCACCAGCTCACCGGCCTTGCCGGGAGTGAGGAAGGAGTACGCGGGCCAGGTCGTCCGGTACGTGTCCCAGAACCCGTTGTTGACGTACACCTTGCCCTCGACGATCTTCGCGCCGGTGTGCGTCGGAGTGTCCGGCTTCTCGGCCGGCGAGAAGGGGCTCGCGTACAGGTGCTTCGAACCGACCTTCTCGAAACCGGAGTTGGGGTAGAGGTACAGCCGGTAGAGCGAGGAGTAGAGCGTGACCAGCTGGTCGTGCGTGGCGCCCTCGACCGTCACGCGGCCGAGGATGTCGTCCCACTGCTTCTGCGCGGCGGACTTCACCGCGGAGAACGACCGGCCCGCCGGGAGCTCCGCGTCCAGGTTCGCCTTCGCCTGGTCCACCGAGATCAGCGAGGTCGCGATCCGCATCGTCACCGTCCGGTCCTCGCCCGCGTCGAAGCGGAAGTGGCCCTTCACCCCGGACGCGGCACCGCTCGTGACGGGTTTGTCGAAGGTCCCGTACACGAAGAGCCGCGTGGCGCCGGTCGACAGACCGCTCTTCACGTCCGAGTACCCGGTCACGACACCCTTGTCGGTGTCGAGCGTGAGCCCGGCCTTGTCCGAGACGTTGTCGAAGATCACCGAGGCGTTGTCGTCCGGATACGTGAAGCGCATCAGCGCCGCATGGTCCGTCGGCGTGATCTCGGAGGTGATGCCGTTCGTCGACTTCACCGCGTAGTAGTGCGGCTTCGCGGTCTCGTCCGCGTGCTTGAAGGGCAACGCCCGCTTGGCCCGGTCGAGTTCGGGCGTTCCGGCGTCCTTGGACGGCAGCACCTGGAACGTCTGCCGCTCGCCCATCCACGGGCTCGGCTCATGGCTGGCGCTGAACGCCTGGATCGCCGGCAGATTGTCCGCGTTGTTGCCCCGCTGGTAGTCGTAGAGCCAGCTGAGCGAGCCGGCGTTGGTCACCGGCGTCCAGAAGTTGAATCCATGCGGCACGGCAGTGGCGGGGAAGGTGTTGCCGCGCGAGAAGCCGCCGCTGGAATTGGTGCCGCGGGTCGTCGAGGCGTAGTCCGAGAGGTTGCTGTGCACCTCTTCGGGCGCCTTCGGGGCGATGGATATGTCGTCGAGCCAGCCGCGGAATTTCGCCGGCCCCTTCGGGGCGTCGTACGCGACCAGAATCCGGTCGATGGTCTTTCCGCGTGCCACCCGGCCGATGTCCGAGGCCACGTGGTTCCACTGGTTGACATACAGCCGCTTCGCCTCGGCCTGCCCCTGCGGAGTGAGCTTTCCGCCGTGCGCGTCGACCGCGCCCAGATCGCTCAGATATGTGCCGTCGGTGAAGGCGAGATCGACACTGGCGAAGGTCGCCGGATACTTCAGGTCCGGCTCGTTCTCCGGCAGCTGCGGGAAGATGCGGTACGAGAGTTCCGTATTGCGCTCGACCGCCACATCGACATCGAAGATCTTGTTGTACGAGTACGCGCGCCCGTCCGGCTTGTGCGTCCCCGCATAGCGCAGCGCCCGCTTCCCGGTGAACCCGGCGCCGGATTTCGCGGTCGGCGAGCCGCTCGGCCCGCGGTCGACCGCGCTCTGCATGTCCTCGGGGACCGGCTGGCTGGTGTCGCCGTCGGAGAACTGCACATCGGCCAGCTGCAGCGCGTCGCCCGCTCCGTTGTTCGCGGTGAAGTCGATGCGGTAGTGCGCGTACGCCGTCGCGTTCTCGAACTCGTACGTCTTGGTCTGGAAGCGCTCGGCGAAGCTCTCGCCGGTGCGGGTGTCGAGGGTCGTCCACTCCTTGCCGTCCGCGGATCCCTGCAGCTTCCAGTCCTTGGGGTCGCGCTCGGCGTGATCATTGGCCGAAGTCAGCGCATACGTCACGACCTTGACCGGATCGTCCAGATCGAACTCGACCCAGCCGGTCGGCGCGAAGGTGAGCCACTTCGACGAGGACTCCAGGTCGACCAGGTTCTCCTTGACCTCGCCGGACCCCGCGTTCTCGCCGCTCGCGCGGACCTCGGTGACGCGGTCGGTGACATTGCCCGGAATGCCACTGCTGAACCCGCCGTCGACCCCGGAGGCCTTCTTCTTGCCGTCGGGGCCCGTCTCGGGGGTGTTGCGCCAGTCGATCGCCGCTTGGTCGTCCTCGAAGGAGGAGCTGAACTCCTTGGCGGCGGCCGGTGCTTGGGGCGGGCCGGCGACGGCGGCGCCCTGACCGGTGACGACCAGGGCCAAGGCGCAGGCCGTGCCGAGCAGGGCGATGGATTTCGACGGTCTACGGCGGTGGTGGCTGTGCTGGGATGTGCGGGAAGTCCCGGACATCAGCGTCCCTCCCTCGATGTGGACAACGTTGTCAACGGTCGGCGCATCGTCCAGTAGGTGGCCAAGTGCCCAGTGGTGTCAAGGGTGTTGCAGGGTTGCGCGAGGGGGTGGCGGTGCGAATCTGCCGGCGTGGCAAGTGGGCGCGTGCCGTGCGTTCGGTCCGCCAGGGCGCAGGTGACCCATTCGTCCGGACAGGCCATCTCGACAGCGTTGCAAGAGTGATGGGCATGGGCGCGAGATTGGCCGAGTTCCGCGCAGCGTGAACGGCTCCGAGTGTGCTGTCGTGACGTCTCGTACGGCCCGGAATGCTTCCCTCCGGCCCCCGGTGATCAAGGTGCTGGATATCCGTGAGGTCTCAACTCAGGAAAGACTGGCATCCAAACCTGCATTCGATCTTGCCCACTTGAAGGGAAGTGGACTATACCTGTCGGCGTCCGAGCATCCTGCGGAAGCGGGGGCGCGGCGGGGGAGCAAGGGGCCTAGAACGTTCTGGCGTCAACAGTTCGCCCACCTCAGTAAATGCAGCAGCACTTAGAGCTTCATCTGTTCGCGGGCGCCGGTGGATTCCGCTGCACCGCCTGAGTCCAGGGGGAGGCGAGGACTTGAGTATGGGATCCACCCTCGGCGTAGGTCATCGCGATCTGATCAGGGGCGTCGGTCACGGCGCCACGCACCTCGCAGCTGATCATCATCGGCGCCGCTGAGCGGCTCCGAAACAACGGTGAAACGCCCCGGATGTCCCTCTCCGCCGATATTCCACGCGGAGACTCACCCGAAGCCGCGCTCACAGGTAAGTGCGGCAAGCGCATCGCCGACCTGGCCCTGACGGCCGAACACGCAGTGAAACCCATGAAGATCGAATCGATCAGTGAGGATGCAGAGATGACGACTCGTTTGGGGTCTCTTGACAGGCGGATGTTCCTGCGCGGGGCGATTGCAGCAGCGGCCACGGCATCGTTGGCGACTGCATGTGGCTCTCCGTCCTCCGGCAAGGACGACGACAAGGGCACGAAGGGCAAGACCTCGGCCAAGAACCCGTTCGGCGTCGCCAAGAACTCCAAGGTCGAGGCGGCCATCTTCGACGGCGGTTACGGCGTCGACTACGTCACCTTCGCCGGCACGGTCGTCCCGAAGCAGGTCGCCGGTGTCAAGGTCGATGTCAAGCCGGTCGTCGACATCGCCCCGCAGCTCCAGCCCCGCTTCGTCGGCGGCAACCCGCCGGACCTCATCGACAACTCGGGTGAGGACCAGATCGGCTTCCTGGGGATTCTCGACCAGCTCGAGACGCTGGACGATGTCTTCGAGGCCAACAACTACGAGGGCAAGAAGATCGCCGACACGGTGTACGCCGGCGTCAAGGTGCCCGGCACGTACAACGGCAAGTTCGTCGCGCTCAACTACGTGATGACTGTGTACGGCGTCTGGTACTCCAAGACGCTGTTCGAGGCGAACGGCTGGACCGCCCCGAAGACCTGGGACGAGGCGTACGAGCTCGGCAAGAAGGCCAAGGCGAAGGGCAAGTACCTCTTCGCCCACGGCAAGGAAGCCGCCACGTACTACCAGACGCTGCTCATCGACTCCGCGATCAAGGAGGGCGGCGACGAGGTCCGCATCTCCCTGGAGAAGCTGGAGGCGGACTCCTGGTCGCAGCCGGCCGTCCAGGGCGTCCTCAAGGTCATGGAGAAGATGGTCAAGGAGAAGATGTTCGTCCCGGGCGGTTCCGGAACTCAGTTCCAGAAGGCCCAGGCGAGCTGGAGCAACGACCAGAAGGCGCTGCTCTACCCGTCCGGTGGCTGGATCGAGAACGAGATGAAGGACGCCACCAAGAAGGACTTCCAGATGACCGGCATCCCGGAGATGACGCTCACCGCCGACTCGAAGATGCCCTACGAGGCGGTGCGCGCCGCCGCGGGCGAGCCGTTCATCGTCCCCAAGCAGGCCAAGAACGCGGCCGGCGGCAAGGAGGTGCTGCGGGCGATGCTGTCCAAGGAGGCGGCCTCCAACTTCTCCAAGACCAAGCTGGCCCCGACCATCGTCAAGGACACCGTGCCCGCCGACGGCTACGGATCGACGGCGCTGGTCTCGCAGTCGAAGATGCTGGCCGACGCGGGCGAGAACATCTTCGACTGGAAGTTCGTCGGCGCGTACGGCATCAACACCGACATGCTGGTGCCGTGGAACTCGTTCCTCGCCGGCGACCTCGACGCCAAGGGCCTGACCTCGGCTCTGCAGAAGATCTCCGACAAGATCCGGGAAGACGACTCCATCGAGAAGTTCGAGGTCAGCTAGTACCGCCATGAGTGACACGATCACCAAATCCGAACCCGCGAGCGGCCGGCTCAAGTCGGCCGCTCGCGGCGGGCGGCCACGGCGCCGCAAGCTCACCTTCGACCGTGTGACGTTCTTCCTCGCGTTCCTCGGCATACCGCTGACCGTCTTCGTGCTCTTCGTCCTGTATCCGTTCATCCAGGCGATCTACTGGGCGATGACCGACTGGCGCGGCTACAGCCCCGACTACAACTTCGTCGGTCTCGACAACTTCACCAAGATGTTCGAGGACGACGTCTTCCTGAAGGCGTTGCGCAACGTGGCGCTGCTTGCGGCCGTCGTGCCGCTGGTGACGTTGACCCTCGCCCTCGGGGTCGCGGTGGCCATCACCCTGGGCGGGCCCAGCAAGGGTCCTGTCCGAGGGATCCGGGGCGCGTCGTTCTACCGGATCATCTCGTTCTTCCCCTACGTCGTGCCGGCGATCATCGTCGGTCTGATCTGGGCGCAGATGTACGACCCGAACGCCGGCCTGCTCAACGGCATGCTCAACAAACTCGGTCTCGACTTCGAGGCGTTCGCCTGGCTGGGCGAGAAGTCGACCGCCATGCCGGCCCTGATGTTCACCTTCGTCTGGGGGCTCGTCGGGTTCTACGCGGTGCTCTTCATCGCGGCGATCAAGGGTGTTCCGGGCGAGTTGTACGAGGCGGCCAAGATCGACGGGGCCGGCCGGTTCCGGACGACGATCTCGATCACCTTGCCGTCGATCCGGGACAGCGTGCAGACCGCGTACATCTACCTGGGCATCGCCGCGCTGGACGCCTTCGTCTTCGTACAGGCGCTGCTGCCGAACGGTGGGCCGGACAACTCGACTCTCACCATCAGCCAGCATCTGTTCACCACCGCCTTCCGCAAGGGGCAGTTCGGATACGCCACCGCGATGGGTGTCGTCCTCGCGGTGGTCACCTTGGTGTTCGCGGCGCTGGTGTTCGCCGTCAACCGGCTGACAGGCGGTGGCGAGGACAAGAAAGCGAAGGCTCCCCGGCGCAAGGCTCCACCTGCGGGCATTGAGAGCGGGGCTCTGCCTGCTGGAGCCGAAGGAGGTGCTCGATGAGCGCCACAACCGCCGACCCGAGCCTGCTGGCCGACCGGAAGCTGGTGAAGAGGACCCACAGCAGCGACCGAAGGTTCGCGGCGATCTCACACACCCTGCTCTCCATATGGGCCGTGATCGTGATCGTGCCCATGCTGTGGGTGCTGATGTCGTCGTTCAAGTCGACCGGCGAGATCCTGTCGTCGCCGTTCTCGCTCCCCAACGAGTGGAAGTTCGAGAACTACGCGAACGCGTGGTCCGACGCGAGCATCGGCAAGTACTTCCTGAACTCGGCGGTCGTCGTTGTCTCCGCACTGGTTCTGGTCATGCTCCTCGGCGCGATGTGCGCCTACATCCTGGCCCGGTTCCAGTTCCCCGGACGCCGGCTGATCTACTACACGATGCTGGCGGGACTGACCTTCCCCGTGTTCCTGGCGATCGTGCCGCTGTTCTTCCAGTTGCAGAACTTCGGGCTGCTGAACACGCGTCTGGGACTGATCCTCACCTACGTCGCGTTCGCGCTGCCGTTCACGATGTTCTTCCTCTATTCGTTCTTCCGGTCACTGCCGCATGACGTCTACGAGGCCTCGCAGATCGACGGCGCCGGCGAGTGGCGGGCGTTCTTCCAGGTCATGCTGCCGATGGCCAGTCCCGGCATGGCCGCTGTGGCGATCTTCAACTTCCTCGGGCTGTGGAACCAGTTCCTGTTGCCGGTGGCTTTGAACACCGACCAGGACAACTGGGTCCTGACCCAGGGGATGTCCGCCTACGCGGCCTCTCAGGTCTACGACATCGACTACGGTGCGCTGTTCGCGGCGATCGTGATCACGGTGGCACCTGTACTGGTCGTGTATGTCATCTTCCAGCGCCGGATCGCCGGTTCGGTGTCCCAGGGCACCTTCCGCTGACACCTGCTGTCCGACTGCCCGCCGAAGCCGAGATCGTTGGCCTCGGCGGGCAGTCGTGTGTGGAGCAGACCCTTCTTGTACGGAGTGGAGCCCGGGTTGCCGCAACCCGGGCTCCACTCCGTGGCGGGCGTTCTGCCGTGCGGCGGACTCGATCACTCCGCCCACCAGGCCGTAGTCCGAATTGTGACCCCGGGCCAGTCCTGGTCCCGGCCGTTCTCTTTCTCTCAAGGGCTTGACGGGGCGCAACCCCTCAGGCTCAGCTTAGAGTTCATAAGTTGGAGATAGTCGGGGGGCTGCAATGACGCCGCGGCCCCGGCAAGGAGGTCGTCGTGCAGACTCCGGGGTCGCAGTCGTCACTGCACCGGGCCAATCTCGAGCGGGTCGTGAGGGCCGTGCGGATGGCAGGCTCGCTCACCCAGGCGGAGATCGCCAGGACGACGGGCCTCTCAGCGGCCACAGTCTCCAATATCGTGCGCGAGCTCAAGGACGGCGGAACCGTCGAGGTCACGCCCACATCGGCGGGCGGCCGCCGCGCCCGCAGCGTCTCGCTCAGCGGGGACGCGGGCCTGGTCGTAGGGGTTGATTTCGGGCATACGCATCTACGCGTCGCGATCGGCAACCTCGCGCACCAGGTGCTCGCCGAGGAATCCGAGCCTCTCGATGTGGACGCCTCGTCCGCGCAGGGCTTCGACCGGGCGGAAGTCCTGGTCAGCCGGCTGATCGAGTCCACCGGCGTGGACCGCTCCAAGGTCGCCGGCGTCGGACTCGGTGTCCCCGGCCCCATCGACGTGGAGTCCGGCACGCTCGGCTCGACCTCGATCCTGCCGGGCTGGCAGGGCATCAACCCTGCTCAGGAGCTGTCCGAACGCCTCGGTGTCCCGGTCTCGGTCGACAATGACGCCAACCTCGGCGCGCTCGGCGAGCTGGTCTGGGGGAGTGGACGCGGGGTCAAGGACCTCGCGTACATCAAGGTCGCCAGCGGGGTCGGCGCGGGCCTGGTGATCAACGGGGAGATCTACCGGGGCCCGGGCGGCACGGCGGGCGAGATCGGGCATATCACCCTCGACGAGTCGGGGCCGGTCTGCCGCTGCGGCAACCGCGGCTGCCTGGAGACCTTCGCGGCCGCCCGCTATGTGCTGCCGCTGCTTCAGTCCAGCCACGGCACGGACCTGACCATGGACAAGGTGGTCGCGCTCGCCCGCGAAGGGGACCCCGGCTGCCGCCGGGTGATCTCGGACGTGGGCCGGCACATCGGCAGCGGGGTCGCCAATCTCTGCAATCTGCTCAACCCGTCGAGGGTCGTGCTCGGCGGGGACCTCGCCGAGTCCGGCGAGCTGGTCCTGGCACCCATCCGCGAGTCGGTGGGACGCTATGCCATCCCCAGTGCGGCCCGCCAACTCTCCGTACTCCCCGGGGCACTTGGCGGCCGCGCCGAGGTTCTCGGGGCCCTCGCCCTCGCGCTCAGCGAGATGGGCGATTCGACCTTGATCGACCAATCCGTCCAGAGCGCTGCCGTCGATGGCGCGCTCCGTACGGCGCCGACTCCTGTCTTCACTTAGATAACGAATGGCACCGTTGTCATCTCGTTAAGTATTAACTCCTTGACGCTGGCAACGGGGCCGAGTTGACTCACTGCCACCTCGGCCGCAACGACGCGGCCTCGTCAGGGAGGTTTCCCCAGTGAATACGCGTATGCGTCGTGCGGCCATAGCCATCGCCTCGACCGCCATGGCTGTTTCTCTCGCCGCCTGTGGTAGCGCCGCCGAGTCCGGCGACAAGGCCGAAGAGTCCAACGGCGGCAAGGCCAAGGGTGACGACATCACCGTCGGTCTGCTCCTGCCGGAGAACCAGACGGCTCGTTACGAGAAGTTCGACAAGCCCATCATTGAAGAGCAGATCGGCAAGCTCACCAATGGCAAGGGCAAGCTCGAGTACCTGAACGCCAAGCAGGACGCGACCGTCCAGTCGCAGCAGATCGACACGATGATCACCAAGAAGGTCGACGTGCTGATCCTGGACGCGGTCGACTACAAGGCCGTCGCCAACGGTGTGAAGAAGGCCAAGGAGGCCGGTATCCCGGTCGTGGCCTACGACCGCCTGGCCGAGGGTCCGATCTCCGCCTACACCTCGTTCGACAACACCGAGGTCGGCAAGACCCAGGGCGAGGCCCTCCTGAAGGCCCTGGGCGACAAGGCCAAGGACGGCCAGGTCGTCATGATGAACGGCTCCGTCACCGACCCGAACGCCGCGCAGTTCAAGGCGGGCGCCCACTCCGTCCTCGACGGCAAGGTGAACATCGGCAAGGAGTACGACACCAAGGAGTGGAAGCCGGAGAACGCCAACGCCAACATGGAAGGCGCGATCTCCTCGCTCGGCAAGGACAAGATCATTGGCGTCTACTCCGCCAACGACGGCATGGCGGGCGGCATCATCACCGCCCTCAAGGGTGCCGGTCTGTCCAAGCTCCCGCCGGTCACCGGTCAGGACGCCGAACTCGCCGGTGTGCAGCGCATCATCGCCGGTGAGCAGTACATGAGCGTCTTCAAGTCCTACCCGGCCGAGGCCGAGACCGTTGCCAAGATGGCCGTCTCGATCGCCAAGACGGGCAAGCTGGACAGCTCGCTGGAGACCAGCACGGTCGACAGCGGCACCGACAAGGGCATCCCGTCCGTGATCGTTCCGGTGGTCTCCCTCACGCAGGAGAACATCAAGGACACGGTCATCAAGGAGAACTACTACACCGTCGACGAGATCTGCACGGCCAAGTACAAGGCCGCCTGCGACAAGATCGGCCTGAAGTAGTCCCCAGGGGCCCGGGGGCGGCCGCCGTACCGGCAGCCTTCGGCCCCACGGACTTGCCGCAAGGCAACTCCCCTGTTCCCTGCGGGACTTGCGCACCTGTCGAAGGCGCGCTCCCGTGGAAGCACGTCCGGCGCCCCGCCGCCGAAAGCCCCGCAGCTCAACGGCGGGGCGCCGGACGGAACACCCCTCACTTCTCTGTACAACCTCCCGCCGGGTCAGGCTCAGGCGGCGAAGGAGATGGTTCACGTGTCCGCTACGCCCGTGCTGGCGTTGCGCGGGGTCTCCAAGCGATTCGGTGCCGTCCAGGCGCTCACCGATGTAGAGCTCGAGGTCCACGCCGGCGAGGTGGTCGCCCTGGTCGGCGACAACGGTGCCGGAAAGTCCACGCTGGTCAAGACGATCGCCGGCGTGCACCCCATCGATGACGGTGTCATCGAGTGGGAGGGCAAGAAGGTCGCCGTCAACAAGCCGCACGACGCCCAGGACCTGGGCATCGCGACCGTTTACCAGGACCTGGCGCTGTGCGACAACATCGACGTCGTCGGCAACCTGTTCCTGGGCCGTGAGCTCCGCCGCCGCGGGGTGCTCGACGAGGTCGAGATGGAGCGCCGCTCGCGCGAGCTGCTCCAGACCCTGTCGATCCGCATCCCCAGCGTGCGTATCCCTGTCGCCTCGCTCTCCGGCGGTCAGCGCCAGGTCGTGGCCATCGCCCGCTCCCTGCTCGGCGAGCCCAAGCTGGTCATCCTCGACGAGCCCACCGCGGCGCTCGGTGTCGAGCAGACCGCGCAGGTCCTCGACCTCGTCGAGCGACTGCGCGAGCGCGGTCACGCGGTCATCCTCATCAGCCACAACATGGCCGATGTGAAGGCCGTCGCCGACAAGGTCGCGGTCCTGCGCCTTGGCCGTAACAACGGCGTGTTCGAGGTCAAGTCGACCTCGCAGGAAGAGATCATCTCCGCCATCACCGGAGCCACGGAGAACGCCGTGACCCGCCGTGCGGCGCGCAGCAACGCGGAGGCTCAGAAGTGAGCATCGACAAGACCAAAGCGCCCGTGGACTCGCCGGCCGCAGCCGCCGACGCCGTCACGGCCATCGACCCCCGGCTCCTCGTGCGCGAGCAGGGATTCGCGGGCTACATAGGCGAGTTCAAGCGCAAGATGCGCGCCGGTGACCTGGGCGCCATGCCGGTGGTCGTCGGTCTGATCGTCATCGTCGCGATCTTCCAGAGCCTCGACTCCGCCTTCCTCAGCGCGCAGTACCTGAGCACCATCTTCGTCGCGATGGTCGCGACCGGAATGATGGCCGTCGGCATCATCTTCGTACTGCTCCTCGGCGAGATCGACCTGTCGATCGGCTCGGTCAGCGGTGTCTCCGGCGCGATCATGGCCGTGATGACCGTGACCCACGGCATGAACGAGTGGCTCGCCATCGCCACTTCGCTGGTCGGGGGCGCCGCGATGGGAGCCATCCACGGCTTCTTCTTCGCCCGGATCGGTGCGCCCGCCTTCGCCGTCACCCTGGCGGGCCTGCTGTTCTGGAACGGCTTCATGCTCCAGCTCCTGGGGTCCAACGGCACGATCAACATCGACAGCGACGGCGTGGTCGGCCAGCTCACCACGTACTACTTCTCGGATGTCGCCGCCGCCTACGGGCTCGCGGTCGTCGCCGTGGCCGGTTACTTCCTGTCGGCCTACTTCGGCGCCAAGCGCCGCGAGGCCGCCGGGATCCCGTCGCGTCCGCTGAGCGAGATCATCCTGCGTACGGTGCTGCTCGCCGTGGCCGTCTTCGGCGTGGCGATCATCTTCAACCAGTACAAGGGCCTGCCGCTCGCGGTGCTGCTCTTCGCCATCGTCCTGGTCGGCAGCGACTTCCTGCTCCGCCGCACCGCGTACGGCCGCAAGATCTTCGCGCTCGGCGGCAGCGTCGAGGCCTCGCGCCGTGCCGGTATCAACGTCACGGCGATCCGTGTCTCCGTCTTCGCCATCGCGGGCCTCTTCGCGGCGGTCGGCGGTCTCTTCTGGGCCTCCAAGATCGCGGCGGCCAACCAGAGCGCCGGCGCCGGCGACCTCCTGATGAACGTCATCGCGGCGGCCGTCATCGGTGGCACCAGCCTCTTCGGTGGCCGTGGCCGCACCTGGAACGCGCTGCTCGGTGTACTGGTGATCACCTCGATCCAGTACGGCCTCGCGCTCCTGGGTATCGCCACCCCGATCCAGTACATGATCACCGGTGGCGTCCTGCTCGCCACGGTCTGCATCGACTCGATCACCCGCAAGACCCAGAAGTCGGCGGGCCGCGCGTAATCCCGCTCACGCCCCAGCCCGGTGCCTCCTTGCGAGGTGCCGGGCTTCGGCTTGTCCGGCGGCAGGCACCGGGCTTCGGCCTGTACGGCCGGCTGAGGTGCGCGGGTCCGGCTCACCGCCAGGCCGACCTGCCGCCGGTTCGGCTCAGAGGCCGGTTCAGCTCACCACACCGCTGTCCCAGGCCCAGACCGCCACGGCCACGCGGTTGCGGGCGTTCAACTTCCGCTGAATCACCGCGAGGTGGTTCTTCACCGTGCCGGGGGCCAGGGTCAGGGCGGCCGCTATCTCCGCGTTCGTCTCGCCGCGTGCGACCCGCTCCACCACCGCGCGTTCGCGTTCGGTCAGCGGTTCGTACGGGACGGGCGGCGGGGCGGTACGGGCGCGCGGGGAGGGCGTCAGCTGCCGCAGCAGCCGTACGGTCACCTGCGGGCTGATCAGCGCCTCGCCCGCGACCGCGGCACGGACCGCCTCCGCGAGGAGCGCCGGGCCCGAGCGCTTGAGCAGGAACCCCGAGGCACCGTTGCGCAGCGCGGTGTGGACGTACTCGTCAAGATCGAACGTCGTGACCACGACCACCCGGATCGGGTCGGTGACCTCCGGTCCCGCCAGCGCCCGGGTGACCTCCAAGCCGTCGAGCCCTGGCATACGGATGTCGGCAAGCACCACGTCGGGGCGCAGATGCAGGGCCTGTTCCACCGCGGACTTCCCGTCGGCGGCCTCGGCGACGACCGTCATGTCCGGCTGCGCGTCGAGCAGGATCCGGAACGCGTACCGGATCGCCTGCTGGTCGTCGGCGAGGAGGATGCGGATCGTCATAGGGGCACCGTCTTCATGGGGTCGCCGTCGTCATGGGGTCGCCGTCGTACCGGGGTCGCCGTCGTACCGGGGTCGCCGTCGTACCGGGGTCACCGTCGTCATGGCGCCACTGTCGTCATAGGGCAGCCGCCAGGCGTGGGGTGGTCCATGGTGCCGATCATGTCATGCGCGGGTGTCACCGCCCCGGCCCCCGAACCGGCAGCAGGGCCGTGAGCCGCCAGCCGTCGCCCTGCGCCGGACCCGCTGTCAACTCGCCGCCCAATGCGGCCACTTGGGCGGACAGGCCGGCAAGGCCACGGCCGCCACCGGCCCGCCCCGCCCTCCGGAACCCGGAGCGCGCGGGCCTGCCGTCGTCGTGTACGCGCACGCGCAGCCCGTCCGGGCCTGGGCCCGTCACCGTGACCTCCACACGGGTCGCGTCCCGCGCGTGCCGCCGTATGTTCGTCAGCGCCTCGACCACCACCCGGTAGGCGGTCATGGACACCTCGCGCGAGACGTCCGCGTCCTCGGTGGAGCAGTCGAGCACCGCGTGCGGGACGCTCGACGCGTCGAACCGGCCCACCAATTCCGGCAGTTGGGCCAGCCCGGGCAGCGGCGCCCGCCCGGATTCCCGCGCCCCGGCGCCGTCGGTGTGCAGGACATGCACCGTACGGTCCAGGGAGGACAGCGCGCGCCGCGCCGCCGACTCGATCGCGGCCAACTGGGCCGCCCCGGCGGCCGGATCGTGCTCGGCGAGCACCTGGCCGGCCTGGGCCAGCGCCAGCATTTCGCTCACGTCGTGAGCCACGAAATCGTGCAGATCGGCGGCAAGGCGCAGCCGCTGTTCGCGCTGCGCCGCAAGGACCGACCGCTCGCGGCGCCGGTCGAGCAGGCGCAGATACATGCCCGTCCCCACGGCGGCGAGCGCCACGAGCAGCCAGACGGCCACGCCCGCGACGAGCGCCTGCGTCACCGGCGCCCGGCGCAACAGCGACAGTGGTCCGGCGGCCGCGGCAAGGGCCGTCAACGCCACCCCCACGCGCCCGCCGGACCAGCGGGTCGCGAACACCGTCAGGGACAGCAGAAGCCCGAACTCCGCAACGGCCAGTGCCTCAGGGCCCGTTGACCCGCCTGTCGCCATGAGGGCGGCCGTCACCGCCAGTGAGACACCTCCGCAGGCGCCGGCCACCGGCCCCGCCCAATGCGCCATCGCCCGCCCCTTGTTGTCCATGACCGCGAGCCTATGACCTGCCCGGACGCCCGCCCCCTGCCATTCGGCACCCCGTCCCGCCGTACCGGCCGCAAGCGATGCCGATCGGCACGGGCGCGCGCGGCGCCCGGCGGCGAAGGATCGAGTCATCGGATTCGAGCTGTCGGATTCGAGTCATCGGATTCGAGTCATCGGATTCCACGACGCGGAGGTGAGGGCCGATGAAGGCCAGTTGGTTCGGTTACGCGGCGGCGCTGTGGTCGCTGCTTTACGGCGTGTTCGGGGTGTACTGGGCGCTCGGCGGGGACGCGGTGGCCTACCCGTTCGCGCCGATCGACGAGGACCACCGCTCCGCATCGCTCCTCGAGGGCGCTCCGGCGGAGGTGGTCGGCACGGTGGCGGGCGTCCTCGGCGTGGTCGGCGTGGCCGCCGGGATGGCGCTGGCGCGGGGACTCGGCCACGGGCGGCTGCGCACGGCGCTGCTCTGGTACGGCTGGGGCAGCGGGGTCGCGCTGGCCCTGGTGATCCCCGACTACACACTGATCGCCGTGGCCGCGCTGTGGCCCGTCCTGATCGTGTTCGCCTTCACCGGGGTGCCCGGACAGCAGGACGGTGTGGCCGACATCCTCTACTGGCACCGCGTGCACCTGATCATCGTCTTCGCCGGCGGCCTGCTGTGGGCCCTCGCCGCGCTCGCGTACCGGCGCAGGACCGCCGGATCGCGTGTCCGCTGCGGACGCGGCCACCGGCACGGCACGGATCCGGCGGCCCTGCGCCGCTGGGGCCGGCGGGCGGTGTGGGTGGCGGTGCTCTCGCAGATCCCGTACGAGGTCACCCGGGTCGCGTGGTACTTCGGATGGCCGCTGGGGATCACGGACGAATTCCTGGCGGAGATGCAGGACACCCCGGGCATGCTGGCGATGGGGCTGGCCGCGGGACTCGTATCGCTCGGCGGGGCGGCGCTCACCCACGGCCTGACGGCGCGCTGGGGTGAGGTGTTCCCCCGTTGGACGCTGTTCCTGGCGGGCCGCCGGGTGCCACCGCTGCTCGCTGTGATCCCGGCCACCGTCGTCGCGGTGGCGCTGATCCCCGCAGGGCTGATGAGCCTGCGCATGGTCGGCGACGAGGCGGGCTGGGGCGTGACGGGCCCCAGCGTCTTCTGGACGGCGTGGGGCGCGGCGCTCGGCGTGGCCGCCCTCGCGTACCACCTGCGCCGCCGCGGGGCGTGCAAGCGCTGCGGGCGGGGCGGCGAGGAGGTCTCCGTACGGGACGACGTCTCCGTACAGCCGGACATGACCCTTTCGGTGGCCGAGCGGTGAGCGGTGAGCGGTGCCGGCCGGCCTCGCGCGGCTCGAGGGGGGAGGCGGGAATTCCGCCCGCGTCAGGCGCAACCCCGCAGCACCCACCCGGCGTCCTCGCCGGACAGGGCCGTACGCGGTCGTGCACGGAGCCGGACCGGCCGCGTACACCCCGCAAACACCACTGCGTACCGCCGAACGCGTGACATACCCGACGACGCCCTTGCCGGGCGGAACATTAGACTCGACAGACCCGGCACCGCATTGACAGCTCGACCGAAACACAACCGCTAGGAGGCACGGGTGGGCCTGCTGACCCGCATCAAGGGGCCGCGCGACCTGGACCGGCTCAGCCATGAGCAGCTGGACCAGCTGGCCGCTGAGATCCGGACCTTCCTGGTCGACGCGGTCTCCAAGACCGGCGGCCACCTCGGCCCGAACCTCGGCGTCGTCGAGCTCACCATCGCCCTGCACCGCGTCTTCGAGTCGCCCAAGGACAGGGTGCTGCTCGACACCGGCCACCAGAGCTATGTGCACAAGCTGCTCACCGGCCGCCAGGACTTCTCGAACCTGCGCGCCAAGGGCGGCCTGTCCGGCTACCCCTCGCGCGCCGAGTCCGAGCACGACGTGATCGAGAACAGCCACGCTTCCACGGTGCTCGGCTGGGCCGACGGTCTGGCCAAGGCCAACGAGGTCCTCGGCAAGGACGACCACGTCGTCGCCGTGATCGGCGACGGCGCCCTCACCGGCGGTATGGCCTGGGAGGCGCTGAACAACATCGCCGCCGCCAAGGACCGCCCGCTGGTGATCGTCGTCAACGACAACGAGCGTTCGTACGCCCCCACCATCGGCGGCCTTGCGAACCACCTGGCGACCCTGCGCACGACGGACGGGTACGAGCGTTTCCTGTCCCGTACGAAGGACCTCCTGGAGAAGACGCCCGTCGTCGGGCGCCCGCTCTACGAGACGCTGCACGGCGCCAAGAAGGGCCTCAAGGACTTCATCGCCCCGCAGGGCATGTTCGAGGACCTGGGTCTGAAGTACGTCGGTCCGATCGACGGCCACGACATCCAGGCCCTGGAGTCCGCGCTGATGCGCGCCAAGCGCTTCGGCGGCCCCGTGATCGTGCACTGCCTCACCGAGAAGGGCCGCGGCTACCAGCCCGCCGTCCAGGACGAGGCCGACCGCTTCCACGCCGTCGGCGTGATCCACCCGGACACGGGTCTGCCGGTCGCCGCCTCCGGCGCCGACTGGACCAGCGTCTTCGGTGACGAGATGGTCGAGCTCGGCCGGGAGCGCAAGGACATCGTGGCGATCACCGCCGCGATGCTGCAGCCGGTCGGCCTGAAGAAGTTCCAGGCCGCGTTCCCCGACCGGATCTTCGACGTCGGCATCGCCGAGCAGCACGGCGCGGTCTCCGCCGCCGGGCTCGCGACCGGCGGTCTGCACCCGGTCTTCGCCGTGTACGCGACGTTCCTCAACCGCGCCTTCGACCAGCTGCTCATGGACGTGGCCCTGCACAAGTGCGGTGTCACCTTCGTGCTCGACCGCGCCGGCGTCACCGGTACGGACGGCGCCTCGCACAACGGCATGTGGGACATGTCGATCCTGCAGTGCGTCCCGGGCCTGCGCCTGGCCGCACCGCGCGACGCCCAGCAGCTTCGCGCCCAGCTGCGCGAGGCGGTCGACGTCGACGACGCACCGACCGTCGTGCGCTTCTCCAAGGGCCTGGTCGGCCCGGCCGTGCCCGAGGTCGGCAAGGTCGGCGGCATGGACCTGCTGCGCAAGGCCGGCACGGACCGCCCGGACGTCCTCCTCGTCTCCGTCGGCGCGCTCGCCCCGATGTGCCTGGAGATCGCCGGTCTGCTCGACAAGCAGGGCATCTCCACCACGGTCGTCGACCCGCGCTGGGTGAAGCCCGTCGACGAGGCGCTCGCCCCGCTCGCCGAGCAGCACCGCGTCGTCGTCACCGTCGAGGACAACGGCCGCGCCGGCGGTGTCGGGTCCGCCATCGCCCAGGCGCTGCGCGACGCGGGCGTGGACGTACCGCTGCGGGACTTCGGTATCCCGCCGCGCTTCCTCGACCACGCCTCGCGCAAGGAGGTCATGGCCGAGATCGGTCTGACCGCACCGGACATCGCGCGGCAGGTCACCGGTCTCGTGTCCAAGCTGGACGGCCGCTACGAGAGCGCCGCGAGCGAGACCGTGGAGCCGGCCCGGGACTGATCCCCGGCACCGAGCGTCATCAAGGCCCGGCCGGACCGCCCTTAACGGGTGGTCCGGCCGGGCCTTTCGTGTGACGTAGGGCCCGGTCACGGGTACCCGCCCGCCCACCATCCCGATCATGTCCCTCGACACGAGCGCAGGGAGGCACACCGGTGACCACACCGCAGGGCACACGCAATTCCGGGGGCGGAATGTTCCGCACCAAATCCGTCGAGCAGTCGATGCGCGACACAGAGGAACCCGAGCACGCACTCAAGAAGTCGCTCTCCGCCCTGGACCTCACGGTCTTCGGCGTGGGCGTGATCATCGGCACCGGCATCTTCGTCCTCACCGGAAAGATCGCCAAGGAGACCGCGGGTCCTGCGGTCGCTCTCGCCTTCGTGGTGGCCGGTCTTGTCTGCGCGCTCGCGGCGCTCTGCTACGCCGAGTTCGCCTCGACCGTCCCCGTGGCCGGCTCCGCGTACACCTTCGCGTACGCCTCCCTCGGTGAACTGCCCGCATGGATCATCGGCTGGGACCTGATCCTCGAGATGGCGCTCGGCTGCGCGGTGGTCGCGGTCGGCTGGTCCGGCTATGTGCGCTCGCTGATGGACACGGCCGGTCTGCACCTGCCCGACGCCCTCACGGGAACGCGGGACGGCGACTTCGGCTTCGACATCCTGGCCTGTCTGCTCGTGCTGCTGCTCACGGGCATCCTGATCGCCGGGATGAAGCTCTCCTCACGGGTCAGCGCCGTCGTCGTGGCCCTCAAGGTCAGCGTCGTCCTGGTCGTGATCCTCGTCGGCGCCTTCTTCATCACGGGCTCCAACTACAACCCGTTCATCCCGCCGTCCCAGCCGGGCGAGGCCGGCAACGACATCACCTCGCCGCTGATCCAGCTGATGTTCGGCTGGGCGCCCACCAACTTCGGCGTGATGGGCATCTTCACCGCGGCCGCCGTGGTCTTCTTCGCGTTCATCGGCTTCGACATCGTGGCCACGGCCGCGGAGGAGACCAAGAACCCGCAGCGGGACGTCCCGCGCGGCATCCTCGGTTCGCTGCTCATCTGCACCCTGCTCTATGTGCTCGTCTCGATCGTCGTGACCGGTATGCAGAAGTACACCGAGCTGTCCACGGACGCCCCGCTCGCCGACGCCTTCAAATCCGTCGGCCATCCCTTCTGGGCGGGCCTGATCAGCTTCGGCGCGGCCGTCGGACTCACCACCGTGTGCCTGATCCTCCTGATGGGCCAGACCCGGGTGTTCTTCGCGATGAGCCGCGACGGACTGCTGCCCAAGCCCTTCTCCGTGGTCCACCCGCGCTTCGGCACCCCGTACCGCTCGACGATCCTGCTCGGTGTGATCGTGGCGATCGTGGCCGGCTTCACCTCGATCGACGAACTCGCCGAACTGGTCAACATCGGCACCCTGTTCGCCTTCGTCGTGGTCGCCATCGGCGTGGTGATCCTGCGCAAGAAGCGCCCCGACCTGCCACGCTCCTTCCGCACCCCGCTGGTCCCGTTCGTCCCGATCCTCTCGGTCGCGGCCTCGTTCTGGCTGATGCTCAACCTGCCCGCGGAGACCTGGCTGCGGTTCGGCATCTGGATGGTCCTCGGCGTGATCATCTATTTCCTGTACGGGCGCAAGCACAGCCGCCTCGGCAAGCATCTGCCGCCGCGCGAACCGGTGGTCGACTGACGCGGCACGCGAACCGGTGGTCGACCGACCCGGCCGCTGACCCCGGCCCACAACTCCCTGTCATCACACGTGAGTTTCCTGCGTAACCCTTCGGCCTCGTATGTCCCGCTTCGGTGAGGGCTGCGGGGCCGTTAGCTTGGCCCCTATGCTCGCTGAGCCTTCCGCTTCGTCACGTTCCGTACAAGGGCTGCCCATTCACCGGACCGGTACGAGTCCGGTGCCCCGTCCGCGTGCCGGTGACGATCCGCCCGCACCGTCCTCAGCAGGCACCCGCTACTGGCCGAGGCTGCTCGCCGTCCTCGCCGTACTCGCCTGCGTGACCCGGATCCCGTCCTTCGTCTGGCCGGTGTGGAACCCCGACGAGGGGTTTCTCGCCACCCAGGCGAGGATGCTGGCCTCGGGCGGTGAGCTGTACGAGACGGTGGTCGACCGCAAGCCGCCCCTCGTGCCCTGGCTCTACCAGGGCGCGTTCGCGCTGTTCGGCGACGACTCCCTCGTACCGCTGAAGATCCTCGCCGTAGCGGCGGTGTTCCTGACCGCGGCCCTGCTCGCCGCGCTCGCCCGCCGCCGCTGGGGCGACGGCGCCGGCCGTACGGCCGGGATCCTCTCCGTGCTGCTGTCCATCGGCCTCAATCCCGAGGACACCCAGGCCGCCACCTTCGAGGTCTTCATGCTGCCGTGCACCGCGGCCGCCATGTGGTGTGCGGACCGGCGCCGTTGGGGCTGCGCGGGCCTCGCCGTCGCCGCCGCCTTCCTGACGAAGCAGACGGGTGCGGCGGTGCTCCTGCCCGTGCTCTGGCTGCTGTGGCAGTCGGGCCGCCCCCGCGGCGCACTGCTGCGCCTGACCGCCGGTGGACTTGCGCCGCTGCTCGCCGCGGCCCTGGTGACCACCCCCACCGGCTTCCTCTTCTGGACCGTCACCGGCTCCGGCGCCTACGCCTCCTTCACCGGCTCCGAACTCCACGTCCTCTTCCGCGCGTTGGGCAACACCGCCCTGCTCGCCGTGGCCTGCGCGGGCGTACTCCAGCCGATCGTGCGCGTCCTGCGGATCGCCCGCACCGGAGCCGCCGACCTCTGGCTCTGGCTCGGCTCATCGACGGCGGCGGTCTGCCTCGGCTTCCACTTCTTCGGCCACTACTACCTCCAACTCATCCCGCCCCTCGTCCTGTTGGGCACCGCCGCGCTGCAGATCCTGCCCCGGGTCTGGCTCCCCACGGCCCTGCTGACCACGGCCTGCACCTGCGCGTTCTTCCTTGTGTGGGGCCTGGTGACGCCGCGCCCCGAACTCGCCCACGCGGCCCGCGTCGCCTCCGCCGTGCAGGCCCGCACCCAGCCCGGCGACCGGGTCCTCATCTGGGGCATACACCCCGAGACGTACTGGCTGGCCGACCGCGTACCGGCCAGCCGCTTCCTGACGGCGGGCCTGCTCACCAACTACAGCGGAGGCCGCAACGGCCCGCAGGTGGGCGAGAAGTACGCAGTACGCGGCGGCTGGACGACTTTCCGCGAGGAGCTGACCACCCGCCCCCCGACCCTGATCGTGGACGACGCACGCGGAAAGCCGTACGGCGTGGAGCGGGTGAAGGGGCTGCGGAAGGCGCTGGAGCGCGGGGGGTATCAGCGGGCGGGGGT
>NZ_JAAKZW010000107.1 GCF_011044995.1 Streptomyces mesophilus
GGGTGCGGATGGTGCGTGTGGGGGATCGGTGGCGGGTGAGCCGGGCCTGGCCCGTCGCGTTGCGGCCGTACGTCCACAGCTACGCCGGGTACTGGGAGGAAGCCGCCACCCCGTTCCGCGTGCGGATCGTGCCCACCGGTCGTGCCGTCGTCCTGATCAGCCTCGGTGAGCCCTTCGCCCAGGTGCACCGCCTGAGCGAGCACGGGCCCGCGGTGCGGGTGGTCGGGTCCCTGATCGCGGGCCTCGAGGACGGACCGCGGATCGCGGACCATCCCGGCGGGCAGGAGGCGATCCGGCTCGAGCTCACGCCCCTGGGCGCGTACCGCCTGTTCGCGCTGCCGATGCGGGAGTTGACCAATACGGTCGTCGAGCTGACGGACGTGCTCGGACCGCGCGCCGGGGAGCTGGTGGAGCGGATGTCCCACGCGCGCGACTGGGCCGAGCGCTTCGACCTGCTCGACGCGGCGCTGCTCGCCCGGCTCGGCGAAGGACCCGCGCCCGCGCCCGAGGTGGCCCACGCCTGGCAGTTGCTCGAACGGTCGGGCGGCACCATCCCCGTCGCCCGGATCGCGCAGGAGATCGGCTGGAGCCACGGGTACCTCGTACGGAAGTTCACCCAGCAGATCGGCCTGACCCCGAAGATGTCGGGCCGGGTGCTCAGGTTCCATCGCGCGATCGGGCTCATGGCGCGCGGCGCCGTCGATCTGAGCGCGCTCACGGCCACCTGCGGGTTCTACGACCAGGCGCATCTCAACCGGGAGTTCCGCGCCCTCGCCGCCATCACCCCCGGACAGATCGTCGCCGGGCGCCTGACGGAAGGCGCCGTGGCCCTCTGACCAGCGGCTTTCGGCGCGAGGTCAAATTCGTCCAAGCCAGCCCCTGCACCGACTCTCTACCGTCCCTGAATGTGATCGTCCGCCGCGGGGCGGCACGATCGACCACACGTCACAGGGGGACCCACATGTCGAATCAGCGCCGCGGACGCTGGGAGCGCTACAAGGTCACGCGCCCCTTCTCGCCGCAGGACCTCGCCGGGCTCTGGGGGTCGATCATCGGCATCGTGGCGCTGGCCGCACTCCTCGGCTGGGCGCTCGACATGAAGGGCGGCGTCGTGATCGTCGCCGCGATCCCGTTCATCTCGCAGTGGTTCGACCAGAAGCGGATCCTGTTCCAGTTCGACGCGGCCGGTGTGCGGGTCGGCAATGTGGTGCTGCCCTGGACCGACGTCACCCAGTTCGTCGTCGCCACCCCCGCGCAGGGCGACGCCCTCATCGGCGTACGGCTGCGGGAACGCGCGATGCTCCCGGCCGGCGCCGCGGTATCGCCGGCGCACCCCGCGATGCCCGCGCCCCTGTATGTGGCGGTGCAGCGCCACAAGTTCGACCTCAACCAGATGCTGGGCAAGGCGCGCAAGTACGCCCCCGCCCACCTCCAGATCGTCGTCGCCGAGCCCACCGGCGAACGCGTCGCCTCATAACGCGGGCGGCTCCCGAACGGGGGGCCGGGCGGGCCGGACCAGCGGCCCGCCCGGTTTCTTTCCGCTTCAGAGGGCGGTGGGCCGGACCATGCACACCCGCGGCCACCGGTCGAGGCCGAGCTCGTCCTCGTACGCCCTGATCTTCCGCAGCCCCGGCCCGAGTTCCCGCTCGCCGAGCACCCGGAATCCGAGCCTTCGGTAGTACGGCGCGTTCCACGGCACCTCGGCGAAGGTCGTCAGCGTCAGGGCGCCGAGCCCCGCGCGCCGGGCGTACGCCGCGGCATGGTCGAGCAGCGCACGCCCCACCCCCCGCCGCGCCACCGACGGATGCACGGACACCTGCTCCACATGCAGCGCCCCGCCCACCTGCTCCCCATGCAGCGCCCCGTCCACCGGTTCCGCGATCAGATACGCGACCGGTTCGTCCTCGGGCGCGATGACGGCGACCCACGCGCGACCGGCGCGGCGGAACTCCTCCAGTACGTCGAGCGCGGGCGGTTCGTCCTCGGCGATCGCCGCCATCCCCACGGTGCGGAACGGCTCGCCGGCCGCCCGCTCGATATCCCGCAGCCGAGGAAGATCGGCCGCTGTGGCCTGCCGGATTCGCATGGTCCGAGTATCGGCCGTGTCCGCGCGTCCGGCGCACGCGGGACGCGCTGTGTCCACGGAAGTTGGCACCCGGTAGCGTCCCCCTGGGCACAACGGATGCCACGGGCAGGGGAGATCAGAGTGAGCGTGTCGACGGGGACGGGTCCGGCGCAGGGCGCAACGCGGAGTCGGGGCGTCAGTGCCTGGCGCTCGCTGAGCAGAACGCTCGGACTGATCCTCTTCGCGTGGGCGGCCGCCGCCGGCAACACCGCAGTCGCCTATCTGACCTTCGGCAAGGAGTGGATCCCGATCACCGTCGGGCTGATCCTCTGCCTCACCTTCACCATCCTGCTGATCCTGCTCCACCGTGCCTGGTGGCTGGCGGTCCTGTCGCTCGCGCCCTCGCTCTTCGTGCTCGTCGGCTCGGTACAGCTCGGGCCCGACGGGGCCCTCGAGCATCGGGGCGTACGGGAGAGCGTGGTCGTCGTGGCGGACAGCGCCGCCGGCACCTCCTCCAAGGAGCACCGGCTGACCCTGCGCAACGAGCGGGGCGAGGAGCTCGACGAGAAGCTGGTGTACCGGGGCGGGGCCGGATCCCCCGACGTGGGCGACGAGTTGGACATCCTGCGCGATCCGGACGGCAGGGTGCCGATGGAGCAGGCCGCCGAGGTCGACTCCTCGGGGCAGCTCGGAAGTGTGCTCGGCGGCACGGCGACGTGGACCCTGTTCGCGCTCCTTGCCGGCTGGCGCGGGCACGTACGACGCCGCAAGGGCCGCGAGCTGGCGGACCTGCCCACCTTCTAGGACAGGTCCGCACCGCCGGACCCCAACGCGCAGTCGGACCCCAACGCTCCGTCCGACCCCAACGCTCCGTACACCCGGGCCAGTGCGTGGTACGCCTCCTGGGCGTCGTAGGCGATCCCGCGCAGCTCCACCGCGGCCCGCGGCACGGACCTACGCGCCCGTGCTGATCAGTTCGTCCGCCGGGCTGTTCACCGGCTGGGGCGTGCCCGTCAGGTCCAGGACGAACAGGGGGAGGGCGAGGCCGTCGGCGCGGGCGCGGGCGTCGTCCGTATAGCCCGCGAGGGAGAAGCAGACCGGGACCGATGAGTCGTTGAGAGCGGCGAGCCACACGCACTCGATGTCGCGCAGGCTCATCGAGCGCGTCGTCGGCTCGACCTGCGCACGCAGTCCCGGCGCGATGAGACCCACACCGGACGAGGCCCGCTGCTCGGCCCGCCGGATGTCCTTGTAGCCGAGCCAGCGCAGATACAGCGCGGCGGCCTGCACCGCGTCGCGCGCTGTGCGAATCGTCACGGGATGGAAGGCGGGCCGCGGCGCCGGCGCGGTCGGCGGCAGCGGGATGTGCAGCGGCAGCGGCGCATGACCCGGCGCAGGTCCCGACGCGGCGGGTTTCACCGGGATGCGGAGTACCGCGCCGCAATCGCAGCCCAGCTCCGGCTGGGGCCACTGATCACACCGACCGCAGGACTCGCAGCGGACGGTGACCCAGTCGTCCTCCCAGGTCACGTACGTGACGGGGAGGGGCTGCGCGCCGCGCTGAAGCGGCGGCGAGACCGGCGTACCGCAGGAGCAGGGATAGACGTGCGGTGCGTACAGATGCTCGCGCCGGCAGAGCGGACAGCGCACCGGAATGCCTCCGGACATCGGCGTCCCCCTCCCGTACGAACCCACGAACACGACCCGGTGCGCCTCTCATCGTCCACCAAACACCAAGCTCTGGGGAGGGATTCGAGCACGTTCCTCGCACCGTAGGGCCTTGACGCCTCCCTCGGCCTGCTCTTACATTGCTTCCATATAGCAGAAGAAAACTTCCGCATTGTGAAAGTAGCGGAAGCGCCCGATAGCCGACCGGCGCAGACCGGCCTGGACGCAGGAGTTACGCGATGCCTCGAATGACAGCCGCCCACGCGGCAGTGGAGATCCTCAAGCGCGAGGGCGTTACCGACGCGTTCGGAGTGCCGGGCGCCGCGATCAACCCCTTCTACAAGGCGCTGCAGGAGGTCGGTGGCATCGACCACACCCTCGCGCGGCACGTCGAGGGTGCGACCCACATGGCCGAGGGCTACACCCGTACCAAGGCGGGCAACATCGGTGTCGCCATCGGTACGTCAGGACCCGCCGGCACCGACATGATCACCGGCCACTACTCGGCCGCAGGCGACTCGATCCCGATCCTGGCGATCACCGGCCAGGCCCCGAGCCACCTCCTGCACAAGGAGGACTTCCAGGCCGTCGACATCGCCTCGATCGCCAAGCCGCTCACCAAGATGGCCGTCACGGTCCTCGAGCCGGCCCAGGTCCCCGGCGTCTTCCAGCAGGCCTTCCACCTGATGCGCTCCGGCCGTCCCGGACCGGTCCACATCGACCTGCCGATCGACGTGCAGCTCGCCGAGATCGACTTCGACCCGGAGACGTACGAGCCGCTGCCGGTCTACAAGCCGTCCGCGACCCGCGCCCAGATCGAGAAGGCGATCTCCTTCCTCCTGGAGTCCGAGCGCCCGCTGATCGTCGCCGGCGGCGGCATCATCAACGCCGACGCCTCCGACCTCCTGGTCGAGTTCGCCGAGCTCACCAACACCCCGGTCGTGCCCACCCTGATGGGCTGGGGCACCATCCCGGACGACCACGAGCTGAACGCCGGCATGGTCGGCCAGCAGACCGGTCACCGCTACGGCAACGCCACGTTCCTGGAGTCGGACTTCGTCCTGGGCATCGGCAACCGCTGGGCCAACCGTCACACCGGCTACAAGCTGGACGTGTACCGCGAGGGCCGCAAGTTCGTCCACGTGGACATCGAGCCGACCCAGATCGGCAAGATCTTCGCCCCGGACTACGGGATCGCCTCGGACGCCAAGGCCGCCCTCGAGCTGTTCGTCGAGGTCGCCAAGGAGCTCAAGGCCGCCGGCAAGCTGCCCGACCGCAGCGAGTGGGTCGCCTCGCACCTGGACCGCAAGGCCACGCTGCAGCGCCGTACGCACTTCGAGAACATCCCCATGAAGCCGCAGCGCGTCTACGAGGAGATGAACAAGGCGTTCGGCAAGGACACCCGCTACGTCACCACCATCGGTCTGTCCCAGATCGCCGGTGCGCAGATGCTGCACGTGTACAAGCCGCGCCACTGGATCAACTGCGGCCAGGCAGGACCGCTCGGCTGGACCATCCCGGCCGCGCTGGGTGTCGCCAAGGCCGACCCGGACAGCCCCGTCGTCGCCCTCTCCGGCGACTACGACTTCCAGTTCATGATCGAGGAGCTCGCGGTCGGTGCCCAGCACCGCATCCCGTACATCCACGTCCTCGTGAACAACGCCTACCTGGGCCTGATCCGTCAGGCGCAGATCGGTCTGGACATCAACTTCCAGGTCAACCTGGAGTTCGAGAACCAGAACAGCCCCGAGCTGGGCGTCTACGGCGTCGACCACGTCAAGGTCGCCGAGGGCCTCGGCTGCAAGGCGATCCGCGTGACCGACCCGGCCGACCTCGCCGAGGCCTTCGAGAAGGCCAAGAAGCTGGCGCAGGAGCACCAGGTGCCGGTCGTCGTCGAGGCGATCCTGGAGCGCGTCACCAACATCGCGATGAGCCCGACCGCGGACATCAGCGCGGTCAAGGAGTTCGAGGACATCGCGACCGAGGACTGGCACGCGCCGACGGCGATCCTGCCGCTGAAGGCCTGATCACGCCTGATCACGCCTGATCCGAGGGGCGGCCCATCCGGAGGGGGATGGGCCGCCCCTTCGGTGTTCCCGGACGGGTCAGGCGTCCTCGGTCGTCTCCGTCCTCGCCCGGCGCGACCAGCGCACCACCGCGGGGCCGACCGCGACGGCGACGGTCGCCGCAGTTTGCCGCGTACGTCGGCGGGAATGCCGGCCGGTCCGGCGACGAAACGGCGCTGGTCGACGACCACGTCGTAGCCGCTCTCCTTGGCCGTCGGCATGTCGGGGAAGGCCACGTGCCGCTCGGCGGGGAAGGCCGCCAACGCCCGCAGTTTTCCTGCCTCCACGCGCTTGTACGCCTCCGCGATGTGCACCGCCGCGGCGTCGACCTTGATGTCGCCCTTGCCCGTCAGGTCCTTGACGGACTTGTGGGGCGAGGCGGCCGGCACGACCAGGACGTAGCCCTCCACGGTCGGCCTTGCTGCCGAGCACACGTCGGACGCGATGCTTCGGCGTTCCCGGCGCCCAGGTGGCGTTTGAGCCACATGGAGTGGATGAGGCGGGGGAGGTGGGGTGCCCTTGGCCGTCAACTGGGTTGATAAGCAGGGAAGTTCGCCCGTACGCGGCTGCGGAGAGTGCGGGGATCCGGCCATTGTGTAGCCGCAAACTCGTTCGGACACACACCGTGAGCGCACAATAGCCCTACGGCATCAGAGTGTTGACCTGCACGGATGCCGCTTCCCGCGGGGAGTTGGGGGTCCGCGATGCATGAAGAGTTCCTGTGCGAGGTGACCGCGTACGGCATCTGTGGCGGCGAGCAGATCGGCGTACCGCTCGGCACCTATCGTGCGCCGAGCCTGCCGCTCGCCCTGTGGTGGCTGCGCGAGCGCGCGACCTGGATCGCCGAGCGCCTCGACCCCACGCCCGACGGCGGCCGGCTGCCGGCCGGCGCCCTGGTGCCGCTGCCGAGGGACGCGCCCGACGTGCCGGGCGTCCTGCGCGCCTGGCGCGACAGCGATGCGGAACAGGCGCGTGCGGCCGCCGACTTGACCAGCGGCCGCCTGGTGCGCTTCATCGCCCGCGACGACACCACGGAGTACGAACTCCTCGCCGAATCCGTCGACGCGATCCGTATTCAGCGCGCCCTGGGCGGCCTGGGCGGCCGCGAGCGGGCCGCGCCGGCGTGGGTGCCGCCGATCTGACCGCGCGCCCGCTCACAGCGCGGGCGACCCCGACCCGAGCCGCACTTTGAGCCAGGCCAGCGCCTGTTCGCCCTGCGCCTGCTGGAAGGGCCGCAGCGTGGGCAGGCCTGGCGGTGCCGGCCGGCGGGCCTGGTCCAGGAACATGCCGGTCAGACCGATGAGCACGGTGGTCACATCGTGGGGGTCGGCCCCCTCGGCCACCGGGTGTGCCGTGAAGAGGGCCTCGGGATCCGGGCCGCCCTGCATCGCGACGCTCGGCAGCATCACGAGCAGATCGAACCAGCGGGCCGCGCGGCAGGCGTGGGGCCAGTCCACGAAGACGGCGCCGTCGTCGGTGAGCAGGATGTTGTCGGCGCGCAGATCGCCGTGCGAGAGAGTGTCCCCCGCTGTGGCCTCGCGGCAGCGCCGCTCCCGCGCGGCGAGGGCCGCCAGATTCCTGACGGCCCACGGGTCCATGTCCGCCAGGTCGTCCTCGCCCTGCGCCTGTGCGGCCGCGAGCAGACGCCAGCCCTGGAACGGCTCCTCGTGGATCGGTGCCGCGCCGGCCGGCGCGGGCGTGAGCGCCTCGGACAACCGGCCGATCGCGTCCAGGACACGGTCCAACTCCTCGGGAACCCAAGGCACATGAGGCTGGCGTCCCTCGATGTCCTCGAAGAGCAGCGCGACCCAGCGGCCGTCGTCGTACGCACCGAGCAGGCGGGGGACCGGGGCTTCCTGCGGCAGCAGTCGCGCGTGGGCGATCTCCGTGCGGTGCATGATGACGGACCGCGCGTTGACCTCGGCACTGACGGCCTTGACGAAGGCCCGGGTGCCGTCGGCGAGGCGGAGGCGGGCGGCGATCCCGGGGGAGAACCCACCGCTCTGGGTCCGCGCCTCGACGACCTGGGCGCCGAGTTGCCGCTCGAGCGCGTCGCGGACCGCGGCAGGGAGCTCCTGCCATTCCATACGTACGCCCTGAGCGGGGACGATCGCCGTCATACGGCCAGCCTGCCAGGCGTCGGGCGGGCGGGCCACGTGATATCGCCCATGGCGCGGACGGAACGCAAAGAGCGCCGGGTACGGGAACCGTCCGTACTCGGCGCTCTGGCAGAGGAGTTGTTGCCGTCCGACGGCGCAAGGCTGACGCGACAGGACGTTCGCGCCGCCGGACGGGGTCTGTGTCCGGGACCGGCTTCGGGTGCCGGCTGCTCTGGACGACGGCCGGAGGCCGGCGCAGGCGGCCGAAGCCCGCGAAGCGGTGCGAGGTCGGCGCGGGGAAATGGTCGTTCGCGCCGCCGGACGGAGATCATGTTTGTGGCTGGGACCGTGGCGGGTGTGAATGGACCCCGGTGTCGCTTCCCTCAGGTCGAGAAGCGTTCCGTTGGACCTTTACCACCGCACTGGCTCACACGCCGCCACGGTCACAGGCCTTGTCCGCCGGAGCGGACTCCCGTACCGCCTGCCACCCCTCATCCGGGCACGCGGTCCGGGCCGGTGCCCGGGGATGACCTCCCGTCACCCTGGGCACAGCTTCGGTGAAGAGGTCAGTCGCGCAGGGCGCGCACAGCCTCTTCCACGCGCTTGCCGTAGTCCGCGTCGGCGGCGGCGAAGTGCGCGATGTTCTTCTCGATGATGTCGTCGCGGGAGACCTGCGAGAGACCGCCGGCGATGTTGGCGACCAGGCGCTGCTTCTCCTCCTCCGACATCAGGCGGTACAGCTCGCCCGCCTGGAAGAAGTCGTCGTCCTTGGTGTGGGCCGGCGCCTCGTGCGTGCCGGTGTAACCGTGGATCGCGAGCGGCGCCGACAGCGGCAGACCGGTCTCGACCGGACCGCCGAAGGAGTTCGGCTCGTAGTTCTTCGCGCCGCGGCCCTGGGCATTGGCGGCCATCAGACCGTCGCGGCCGTAGTTGTTGGCGACCGTCGCCTTGGGGGCGTTGACCGGCAGCAGGGTGTGGTTGACACCCAGGCGGTAGCGGTGCGCGTCCGCGTAGGCGAACAGGCGGCCCTGCAGCATCTTGTCCGGCGAAGGACCGATGCCCGGAACGAAGTTGTTCGGCGAGAACGCGGCCTGCTCGACCTCGGCGAAGACGTTGTCCGGGTTGCGGTCCAGGACCAGCCGGCCCACGCGCTGCAGCGGGTAGTCGCTGTGCGGCCACACCTTGGTCAGGTCGAACGGGTTGAAGCGGTAGTCCGCCGCTTCGGCCGCCGGCATGAGCTGCACGTACAGCGTCCACGAGGGGTACACACCGCGCTCGATGGACTGCAGCAGGTCGGTCTGGTGCGAGTTGCCGTCCTTGCCGACGAGTTCGGCGGCCTGGTCGGCGGACAGGGAGCGGATGCCCTGGTTCGTCTTGAAGTGGTACTTGACGAAGAAGGCCTCACCCTGGGCGTTGGTCCACTGGTAGGTGTGGGAGCCGTAGCCGTTCATGTGGCGGTACGACGCGGGGATGCCGCGGTCGCCCATCAGCCAGGTGACCTGGTGCGTCGCCTCGGGGGCGTGCGCCCAGAAGTCCCAGACGTTGTCCGCCTCCTGCTTGCCCGTGAAGGGGTCGCGCTTCTGGGAGTGGATGAAGTCGGGGAACTTGATCGGGTCCTTGATGAAGAACACCGGGGTGTTGTTGCCGACGAGGTCGTAGTTGCCCTCGGCGGTGTAGAACTTCAGCGCGAAGCCGCGCGGGTCACGGACGGCGTCCGCGCCGCCGAGGCTGTCGGCCACGGTCGAGAAGCGCAGGAACGTCTCGGTCTTCTTGCCGACCTCGGACAGGAAGTCCGCGGAGGTGAAGCCGGTGACGTCGTCGGTGACCTCGAAGTGGCCGTAGGCGCCGGAGCCACGGGCGTGCACGACACGCTCCGGGATGCGCTCCCGGTTGAAGCGGGCGAGCTTCTCGAGCAGGTGCTGGTCCTGCAGGAGGATCGGGCCACCGACGCCGGCGGTGGCGGAGTTCTGGTTGTCGGCGACGGGGGCGCCGGACTCGGTCGTAAGCACGCGCTTCGACATCGTGACCTTCCGTACTCAAACTGCGAAAACTGTTTCTGCGTCTGCGATTTCAGGAGCGTATGTACGCGCATGAACGGACGTCAACAGTTTGTTGAAATTGAAGAGAGGTGTTCCGGTCGGCGGCGGCGCCTGGGCGCGACAGGACAGGTGTCGGCGCCGCCGCCGACCGGGGACTGGGGGGCCTTCGGAAGGCCGGGGGCTCACTCGGTGGCGAGCCCGGGGCTCAGACCTGCGAGCCGGAGAGACGCTCGACCGAGCGGAGCAGGGCCGAGTGGTCCAGGCCGCCGTCGCCCTGCGCACGCAGCGAGGCGACGAGCTGGGCGACGACGCCGCCGACGGGCAGCGCGGCACCGACATTGCGGGCGGCGTCGGTGACGATGCCCATGTCCTTGTGGTGCAGGTCGATGCGGAAGCCCGGCTTGAAGTCGCGGTTGAGGAAGTTGTCCTTCTTACGGGTCAGGACGGTCGAGCCGGCCAGACCGCCGTTGAGGACGTCGAGCGCGGCCTTCAGGTCCACGCCGGACTTCTCCAGGAAGACCACGGCCTCGGCGCACGCCTGGATGTTGACCGCCACGATCAGCTGGTTGGCGGCCTTCACCGTCTGGCCCGAACCGTGCGGACCGCACAGCACGATGGTCTTGCCGAGGGCATCGAGGACCGGCTTGGCCTCGTCGAAGTCGGCCTGCTCGCCGCCGACCATGATGGACAGGACGGCCTCGATGGCGCCGGCCTCGCCACCGGAGACGGGGGCGTCCAGGACGCGGATGCCCTTCTCCTTGGCGGCCTTGGCCAGGTCGACCGAGGTCTGCGGGGTGATCGAGGACATGTCGATCAGGAGCGCGCCGGACTTGGCGTTCTCCAGGATGCCGTCGGCGCCGTAGGAGATGGCCTCGACCTGCGGGGACGCGGGCACCATCGTGATGACGACATCGGCGTCCTTGACGGCCTCGGCGATCGAGCCGGCCGCGCTGCCACCGGCGGCGGCGAGACGGTCGAGCTTGTCCTGCTCGAGGGTGAAGCCGGTGACGGAGTAACCGGCCTTGATCAGGTTCTCGGCCATGGGGGAGCCCATGATGCCGAGGCCGATCCACGCGATCTTCGGAAGGTTGCTCATGATGGTGCCTTTCTCAAAAGCTTATGTACGTCGATGAGTTGACGTGTCGCCCGCGGTACCGCCCACCCGCACAGCGGGCGGTGACGCGGGCGTCAGAGGTCAGGCGCCCGTCCGCGAGGGTCAGCGGGCGGCGCGGGCCTCGACCGGCAGCCAGCCGAAGGACGCGGCCGCGTCGGGGGCCTTGTACTCCAGGCCCACGTAACCCTCGTAACCGGCCTTCTTCAGCTGGTCGAGAAGGTCCTCGAGCGGCAGCTCGCCCGTGCCCGGGGCGCCACGGCCCGGCTTGTCGGCGATCTGCACGTGGCCCGTCTTGGCCGCGTACCGCTCGATGACCGAAGGCAGGTCCTCGTCGTTCATGGCCAGGTGGTACAGGTCCATGAGGAACTTGGCGTTGCCGAGACCGGTGGCCTCGTTCACCTTGTCCACGATCTCGACACCGGCCGGTGCGCTCACCAGCGGGTAGAGCGGGGACTCCGGCTTGTTGAGGGTCTCGATCAGGAGGATCGCGCCGATGCGGTCGGCCTCCTTGGCCGCGAGCACCAGGTTCTCCAGGGCGAGCTTGTCCTGCTCGGCCGGGTCCACGCCGTCGACGCGGTTGCCGTACAGGGCGTTGAGCGCCTTGCAGCCGAGAGACTGGGCGAAGTCGGCCGCGACCTTGAGGTTGGCGCGGAACTTCTCCGACTCCTCACCGGGCACGGAGACCGCACCGCGGTCGGGGCCCGGCAGCTTGCCGGCGTAGAAGTTCAGGCCCGTGAGCTGGACGCCCGCGTCCTCGATGGCCTTCTTGAGGGCGTCGAGCTCGGCCTGGTCGGGGGTCGGGGTCTCGATCCAGGGCCACCACAGCTCGACCGCCGTGAAGCCCGCTGCGGCTGCTGCCGCGGGACGCTCCAGGAGCGGGAGTTCCGTGTAGAGGATCGAGAGGTTCACATTGAAGCGCTGGTCCGTAACACCCATGAGGGGTAGGCGCTCCTTCCGTATCGCGGAAGTTACTTTCTACTTGACGGAAGAGTGCCTAAGGGCCTGGTCACCTGTCAAGTAGGGGCTCCCGTAAATCACGTACAGCCCAGTAGGTTGATGCGCGTGCGATTGAGAGTGGAGTTCACGACCGAGCCCTTCGACCTCGACGAGGCACCGGCCCATGCGGTCGCCGCCCGTGAGGTCATCGAGGCAGCCGACCTCGACGCGGTCGATGTCGGCCCGTTCGGCAACACCGCGGAGGGCGGCGCCGAGCCGGTGCTCGCCGCCGTCGACGCGCTGCTGCGCAAGTCCCTGGCCGCGGGCGCCACCCGGGTCTCTCTCCAGGTGAACGTGATCGGAGAGGGTGACCAGAAGTGACCGAACCCAGAGACCACCCCTTCGTCAGCGCCGTGAAGCCGCTGGTCGACGCGATGGGCGCCCGGGTCATCGCCCCCGCCGAGGCCGGTGACGACGATGTCGTCCTCGCCTGGGAGGGCGAGGATGTGCTCGCCGTGCGGCTGCCGCAGCTCGCGGACTCCCTCGACCACATCCTGGCGGCCCTGGAGCGCAAGCACGGCAGGCCCCTGGCGGAGCTCGACCGCAAGTCCAAGCAGGAAGTCGTACGTCTCCTGGAAGCGCGCGGCGCCTTCTCGGTACGGCACGGCGTGGAGACCGTGGCCGGTGCGATAGGCGTATCCCGCTTCACTGTGTACAACTACCTCAACAGGGACAACACCACGAAAAGCGAGTAGTGCGTACCCGCAGAACGCACCAAGCTCGTGCACGTCCCGCCGCACGAACACACAAGAGGCCGTCGCCTGATCTTCAGGAGGCGGCCTCTTTGTTCAATTCCTTTCAACAAAGTGTTGACGCAGTGTTGCCGAGGGTCTTAGCTGAACCCCAGCCCGTCCAGCACACCCCGGCCCAAACCGGCCACTCAAGCCACGGAGGCTTTCCCGTGACTTCGCGTACGACACCGGGGCTCACCCGGTTCAACACCTCGGACGAGACCGCGGCCACCGCGGAGCTCCACGAGGTGTGCAGCTCTTCGGCCTGGGGCAGCAAGGTTCTCGCCCAGCGCCCCTACGCCGATGCCGACTCCCTCTTCGCCGCGAGCGACGCCGCCATGGCCGAGCTCACCGCGGCGGATCTGGAGGAGGCCATGGCGGGGCACCCGCCGATCGGCCGCCCGAAGCCGGGAGACCCGACCTCCGCGCGCGAACAGCGCGGTATGGCCGGCGCCTCCGAGGAGCTCAAGACGGAACTGCTCGAACTGAACCTGGCGTACCAGGAGAAGTTCGGTCACGTCTTCCTCATCTGCGCGACCGGCGCCACGGCCGAGTTCATGCTCGGCCAGATCAAGGTACGGATCGGACACGAGGCCGAGCAGGAGCGGGAGATCGTCCGCACCGAACTGGCCAAGATCAACCGCATCCGCCTGACCCGGCTCGTAGAGGAAGCAGCGTAGTAATGAGCACTGACACGACCGCTTCGGTGTCCACGCACATCCTGGACACCAGCATCGGACGCCCCGCCGAAGGCGTCGCCATCTCGCTCGCGGCCCGCGCCGGCTCCGACGCGGACTGGGTGGCCCTCGGCGGATCCGCCACCGATGCGGACGGGCGTTGCAAGGACCTGCCGGCCCTGCCGGAAGGTACGACCCACGTACGCCTCGACTTCGAGACAGAGGCGTACTTCTCCAAGAAGTCCGCAAACCAGCAAGCCGAAGCCCAGCAGGACGCCCCCGCGAATCGGGACAGCGGTGCGTTCTTCCCGGAGGTGGCGATCACGTTCGCCGTCAAGCCGGGCGAGCACTATCACGTACCGCTGCTGCTCAACCCGTTCGGCTACTCCGTTTACCGAGGGAGCTAGCAGACATGCCCACGATTCTGGGACAGAACCAGTACGGCAAGGCCGAGAACCGCGTCGTCAAGATCACGCGGGATGGCGCCACCCATCACATCAAGGACCTGAACGTCTCGGTCGCCCTGTCGGGCGAGATGGACGACGTCCACCTGACCGGCTCCAACGCCAACGTCCTGCCGACCGACACCACCAAGAACACGGTGTACGCGTTCGCCAAGGAGTACGGCATCGAGTCGGCCGAGCAGTTCGGCATCCACCTGGCGCGGCACTTCGTGAACAGCCAGGACCCGATCCACCAGGCGCGGATCCGCATCGAGGAATACTCCTGGGAGCGGATCGAGACCTCGGACGCCAACTCGAAGTTCATCGGCTCCGAGGACGTCAAGCACTCCTTCGTCCGCAAGGGCCAGGAGACCCGCGTCAGCGAGATCACGTACAACGGCTCCGAGTGGCAGGTCATCTCGGGCCTGAAGGACCTCGTGGTCATGAACTCCACCAACTCGGAGTTCTGGGGCTACGTCAAGGACAAGTACACGACGCTCCAGGAGGCGTACGACCGCATCCTGGCCACGCAGGTGTCCAGCCGCTGGCGGTTCAACTGGACCGACGACGAGCAGCGGATGCCCAACTGGGAGCGTTCGTACGAGCAGACCAAGAAGCACATGCTCGAGGCCTTCGCCGAGACCTACTCGCTCTCGCTGCAGCAGACGCTGTACCAGATGGGCTCGCGCATCATCAACAACCGTTCGGAGATCGACGAGATCCGCTTCTCGCTCCCGAACAAGCACCACTTCCTTGTCGACCTGGAGCCCTTCGGCCTCAAGAACGACAACGAGGTCTACTTCGCGGCCGACCGCCCGTACGGCCTGATCGAGGCGACCGTCCTGCGTGACGGTGTCGAGCCGAAGATCCCGGTGGACCTCTCCAACCTGTAGTTCCCCACCTGTGGTCCCCGCAAGGACTTCAGGAGCCTCGACAACCTCCGACGCGAGTGCGCCGGCGTCTACCCCGGGAGCCGGATCCTCCGACAAGGATCCGGTCCCGGGGGCCAGGAGGGGAGCGGGGGCATCTGCGCAACACCCGCAACGGGCAGACGCGACGAGGCGTTTGCACGTGCACCACGGACTCGGTCGTCACCCCGCTCGGCCCCCGGGTTCGTACATCCGAAGAGGAAGAACGAGGATCCGCCATGGCGGCTTCGCGCATCGTTATCGAAAACTGTGCCATCGCGACCGTGGACGCGAACGACACCGAGTACGCCTCGGGTTACATCGTCGTCGCGGACAACAAGATCGAGTCCCTGGGCGCCGGCAAGGCTCCCGAGAACCTCGAGAACGTGGTCCGGCGGATCGACGCCACCGGGCACCTCGTGACCCCGGGTCTGGTCAACACGCACCACCACTTCTACCAGTGGATCACCCGTGGTCTGGCCACCGATCACAACCTCTTCAACTGGCTCGTCGCCCTCTACCCGACGTGGGCGCGCATCGACGAGCCGATGGCCCGTGCCGCCGCGCAGGGCTCCCTCGCGATGATGGCCCGCGGTGGTGTCACCACCGCGATGGACCACCACTACGTCTTCCCGCAGGGCTCCGGCGACCTGTCCGGCGCGATCATCGGCGCCGCGAGCGACATGGGTGTCCGCTTCACCCTGGCGCGCGGCTCCATGGACCGCTCCGAGAAGGACGGCGGTCTGCCGCCGGACTTCGCCGTCGAGACCCTCGAGGGCGCGCTCGCCGCGACCGCCGACACGGTCAAGAAGCACCACGACGCCTCGTTCGACGCGATGACCCAGGTCGCCGTCGCGCCGTGCTCCCCGTTCTCCGTATCGACCGAACTCCTGAAGCAGGGCGCCGAGCTGGCGCGCTCGCTGGGTGTGCGCATGCACACGCACGGCTCGGAGACGGTCGAGGAGGAGAAGTTCTGCCACGAGCTCTTCGGCATGGGCCCGACCGACTACTTCGAGTCGACCGGCTGGCTCGGCGAGGACGTGTGGATGGCGCACTGCGTCCACATGAACGACTCCGACATCGCCGCCTTCGCCCGTACGAAGACCGGTGTCGCGCACTGCCCGTCCTCCAACGCCCGTCTCGCGGCCGGTATCGCCCGCGTCCCGGACATGCTGAAGGCCGGCGTCCCGGTCGGCCTCGGTGTGGACGGCACCGCCTCCAACGAGTCCGGTGAGCTGCACACCGAGCTGCGCAACGCGCTGCTCATCAACCGCCTCAACACCGAGCACAGGGAAGCGGCTTTGAATGCCCGCCAGGCCCTGCGCCTCGGCACCTACGGCGGCGCCCAGGTGCTCGGCCGCGCCGACAACATCGGTTCGCTGGAAGCCGGCAAGCTCGCCGACTTCGTGCTCTGGAAGATGGACACCCTCGCCCACTCCTCCATCGCCGACCCGGTCACGGCCCTGATCTTCGGTGCCGCCGCCCCCGTCTCCGCCTCGTTCGTCAACGGCAAGCAGATCGTCGAGAACAACCGACTGCTCACCGTCGACGAGGACGCCATCGCCCGTGACACCCGCGCCGAGGCCCAGCGTCTCGCGCGGATCGCCGCCGGGTCCTAAGCCCTCGGGGCTTTCCAGGAGTCCGGTCGAGGGGGACGGCCCTCGACCGGTCGCCGTGGACCCGAGCGGGGTCCATGGCAGCCGAGACCGGTGGGCGCGCGCGCCCATGCGCCCGCGCCCACCGGATCGGTGACCGTCTACCTCTCGTAGTACGGCGACCGCACATCGCTGCCCGACAACTTCATAGCGCGCACGAATCGCACCACTTGCACCAATTGCACGTTTGCACCATCTGTACGACCTCCAAGACACCCGCGTCGCTGGCGACGCGTTAACCGACCGGAGGAACCGCCGTGGCAGCAACGCCCAAGGTTCGCAAAGCAGTCGCCGTGCCAGAGGACGAGAGCGTCCGCGACCAGATGACCGAAAAGCACCCGGTCGACGAGAAGCTCCCCCCTCTCAAAATGATGACCAGCGGTCTCCAACATGTGGCCGCCATGTACGCGGGTGTGGTCGCCCCGCCGCTGATCGTGGGAGCCGCCGTCGGGCTCTCCGCGAAGGAACTCACGTTCCTGACCGGCGCCTCCCTCTTCACCGCGGGAATCGCCACGCTCCTTCAGACGCTGGGCATCTGGAAGATCGGAGCCCGGCTGCCGTTCGTCAACGGCGTCACCTTCGCCGGTGTCGCGCCGATGCTGGCGATCGTCGACCAGACGAAGGACAAGGACGACGCGCTGCCGATCATCTTCGGCGCGATCATCGTCGCGGGCCTGATCGGCTTCATAGCCGCCCCGTTCTTCTCCAAGCTGGTCCGCTTCTTCCCGCCCGTCGTCACGGGCACCGTGATCACCCTGATCGGTGTCTCGCTGATGCCCGTCGCCTTCGGCTGGGCCCAGGGACCCAATCCGGCCGCCGACGACTACGGCTCGATGAAGTACCTCGCCCTGGCGGGTATTTCGCTTGTCATCGTCCTGCTGATACGTCGCTTCACCAGCGGATTCGTCAAGCAGATCGCCGTCCTGCTCGGCCTGGTGATCGGCACCGTCGTGGCGATCCCCTTCGGCGTCACCGACTTCTCCGCCATCGGTGAGGCGGACATCATCGGCTTCCCGACACCGTTCCACTTCGGCGCCCCGCAGTTCGCCGCAGCGGCCATCGTGTCGATGATCGTCGTGATGATCGTGTCGATGACGGAGTCGACCGCGGACATGCTCGCGCTCGGCCAGATCGTCGAGAAGCCGGCCGACGAGAAGACCATCGCGGCGGGTCTGCGCGCCGACTGTCTGGGCTCGGCCCTCTCGCCGCTGTTCAACGGCTTCATGGCCAGCGCCTTCGCGCAGAACGTCGGCCTGGTCGCCATGACGAAGATCCGCTCGCGGTTCGTCGTCGCGGTGGGCGGCGGCTTCCTGATCCTGATCGGTCTGATGCCGGTCGCCGCCTCCCTGATCGCCACCGTGCCCCGGCCGGTGCTCGGCGGTGCGGGCGTGGTCCTCTTCGGTTCGGTCGCGGCCTCCGGTGTGCAGACGCTCGCCAAGGCCGGCCTGGAGAAGGACAACAACATCCTGATCGTGGCCGTCTCCCTCGCCATCGGCCTGATCCCGATCGCGGCGCCGGAGTTCTACCACGCGTTCCCCGAGACCGCGATGATCATCCTGGACTCGGGCATCTCCACCGGCTGTGTCGCGGCCGTCCTGCTCAACCTCGTCTTCAACCACACGGGCAAGGCCCGGGCGGACGCCGACGAGGTGGCCCACGCGATGGAACCGGGCGAGACGCTCTCGGAGACCAGGGCTCCGGCCTCGGCTCACTGAGGGTTCAGCACCTGGCTGTCGGCACTGCTCGACCGTGGCGGGCCCGGCACTTCTCAAGTGCCGGGCCCGCCACGGTCGCTGAGGTAGCGTCCAGGCGTGCACCGTACGAACGCCGTGGTCCTGATCAATCCCAACACGTCGGCCACCACGACGGACATGATGGCCGCCATGCTGCGCGAGCAGCTGGCCGCCCGTCGCGATCTCGCGGTGCGCGCCGTCACCGCCGCCCAGGGACCCGGGATGATCGTGACGGCCGATGCGCTGTGTGCCGCCGCCACGGAGGTACTCGCCGCCGCTCTGCGCACGGGTACCGAAGGCACGGCGGCGTTCGTCGTCGGTGCGTTCGGCGACCCGGGCATCGAAGAGCTGCGGGCCGCCGTCTGCGTACCGGTCGTGGGCATCGGCGAGGCCGCGCTCCTGGAGGCCGGTGACACCGCGTTCGCCGTGGTGACCACGACCCCGGGGCTTGTGCAGGCGATCGCCGACCGCATCGACGCGCTGGGGCTCGCGGACCGGTGCGTCGGCATCCGCTGCACCGAGGGGGATCCGCGGGACCTCGCGGGCCGGCCCGAGCTGCAGAGCGAACGGCTCGCGGCGGCCGTCGACCTGAGTGTCGGCCGGGACGGGGCCCGCAAAGTGGTCATCGGCGGCGGTCCGTTGACCGAGTCCGCAAGGGTGCTCGCCGGCCGCAGCGACGTGCCGCTCGTCGTGCCGGTGGCGGCGGCCGGCCGCCGCGTGCGGCAGCTGCTCGGCTGAGATCGATCGCGGAGTGCTGTGGGCGGGGCCCATCGCGCCGGGCAGGAACTCATCGCCGGGCAGGGGCCCACTGCGCCGGGCAGGGACCCACAGCGCTCCCGCGTCACCTCACCGCAGCCACACCGCGGTGTCCACCGGGACCGCACCTTCCGCCAACGGGCCGCTGGAGAGCAGCACTTCACCGGCAGCCGGCAGCGGCACCGGGGCGTCCGACAGGTTGACCAGGCAGGTCAGCTGCTGCCCCGCGGTCGACCGTGTGAAGGCAAGGACCCCGGGCTCCGACGGCACCCATGCGAACGCGCCCTCGCGCAGGGCGACGTGCTCCCTGCGCAGCGCCAGCGCCTCTCGGTAGTACGCGAGCATCGAGTCCGGATCGCCGGACTGCTTCCGTACGCTCAGATCCACCCACTCGGCCGGCTGCGGCAGCCACGCCTTCGGATCCGGGACCTCGTCGCCCCAGGGGAGCGGCACCCGGCAGCCGTCGCGTCCGAGGTCCTCGCCGCCGCTCTGCTGGTACGTGGGGTCCTGGCGCAGCTCGGCCGGGATGTCCTCGACCTCCCAGAGGCCCAGCTCGTCGCCCTGATACACGTAGACGCAGCCGGGCAGCGCCATCGTCAGGAGCGCCGCCGCGCGGGCCCGACGCGTGCCGAGTTCCAGGTCGACCGGTGCGCCGTGCACCCGGCGGCCGTCGAGCGCGTACGAGGTGTCGGTGCGGCCGTAGCGCGTGACGTGCCGGGTCGTGTCGTGGTTGGAGAGCACCCAGGTGGGTGTGGCGTCGACCGGGGCGTGCTCGGCGAGGGTCGCGTCGATCACCTTGCGCAGGGACCGGGCGTCCCAAGGGCTCTGCAAGAAGGGGAAGTTGAACGCCGTGTGCAGCTCGTCGGGGCGCAGATAGCGGGCGAAGCGCACCGGGTCGGGGGTCCACACCTCGCCGACGAAGATCGCTTCATGGTCGTACGAGTCGAGGACCCGGCGCCATTCCCGGTAGATCTCGTGCACGCCCTCCTGGTCCGCCCAAGGGCTCGGCGCATCAGGGCGGTCGGGGAAGTGGTCGGGGAGCGAGGGATCCTTGGCCAGGTTGTCCGCGACGTCGATCCGGAAACCGTCCACCCCTCGGTCCAGCCAGAAGCGCAGGACGGAGACGAACTCGGCGCGTACGTCCGGGTGGTCCCAGTTGAAGTCGGGCTGTTCCGGGGCGAACCGGTGCAGATACCACTCGCCGGGCGTCCCGTCGGGCTCGGTCACGCGGCGCCAGGCCGGGCCACCGAACGCGGACTGCCAGTTGTTCGGCGGGAGTTCACCGTGCGCGCCCCGGCCGGGCCGGAACCAGAAGCGGTCGCGTTCCGCTGAGCCGGGGCCCGCCGCGAGGGCGGCACGGAACCAGTCGTGCTGGTCCGAGCAGTGATTGGGCACGATGTCGATGATGACCCGTATGCCCAGTTCATGGGCTTCGCCGATCAGTGCCTCGGCCTCGGCGAGCGTGCCGAACATGGGGTCGATCTCACGGTAATCGGCCACGTCGTAGCCGCCGTCGGCCATGGGGGACGGATACCAGGGGCTGATCCACACCGCGTCCACGCCGAGCTCGCGCAGATGCGGCAGGTGGGCGCGGATTCCGGCGAGGTCACCGATTCCGTCGCCGTTGCCGTCGGCGTAACTGCGCGGATAGATCTGGTAGATGGCGGCGCTGCGCCACCAGGGAGCGGGTTGTCCGGTATAGGGCTCTATGGGCGTTTCGGGAGCCTCGGAGTTCGCCATGCTGTGAATCTAGGGAGGCCTGTTTCCGGACGTCAATGGCCAGGGGGATCGTTTTGATCGCAACCGATCGATACGCTTACGGAGTCCTGCCCGGCCGCAACCCAGGGGGAACCAATGCGACTCCATGTAGATCAGCGCCATGAACGCGTCCTCGAGCTGGTCCGCGAACGCGGCAGCATCCGCGTCGCCGAACTCGCCCGGGCGCTGGGCGTCTCGCCCGTGACGCTGCGCCGTGACGTGGAGGCGCTGGCCGCACAGGGCCGGCTGCAGCGGATGCACGGCGCCGTGGTGTGGCCCGGGGGCAGCGCCGAACAGGTGCCGCGCCAGGCCTCGGGGCCCGATGCGGAAGGCCTGGTCATCGGCCTCGTCGTGCCGACGAACAACTACTACTACCCGGAAGTGATCCGCGGCGTGCGGGAGGTGGTCGACGCCCACGGCGCCCGGCTCACGATCGGGATCACCAACTACCTGCCGGGCGAGGACGCCGAGCAGGCGAAGCGGCTGATCGGCGCGGGAGCCGACGGGCTGCTGCTCACCCCGAACTGGGACGAGGGCGCACCGCGCGGCGCCGAGGGCGCCTGGGTGGCCGACTTCGATGTGCCGACCGTCCTGATGGAGCGCTGGGCCCCGCACGGCCACCCGGCGGCCGCGCTCGACCGGGTCCGCTCCGACCACGGGCACGGAGCCGCCGAAGCCGTACGTCATCTCGCCTCGCTCGGGCACCGCAAGGTCGGTCTGGTGCTCCAGAAGTCCCCCACGGCACGGCACTTGAAGTTCGGGCACGCCGCCGCGGTCGACGCGCTCGGCCTGGAGCGCGTCCCCGAGCTGCCGTACGACGAGGACTCCGAGCTCAGTCACGCCGAACACTTCGACCGCGCCTTCGGCTACCTCTGCGACCTGGTCGACGACCACGGGGTGACGGCCGTGCTCATCCACAGCGACGCCGACGCGCTGACCTTGATCCCGCGGCTGCAGGCGCGCGGCATCCGCGTCCCCGAGGACCTGGCCGTGGTCGCGTACGACGACGAAGTGGCGAGCCTCGCCGACCAGCCGCTCACCGCGGCCGCGCCGGCCAAGCGCGAAGTGGGTGCGCAGGCGGCCGAGCTGCTCCTGGCCCGGCTTGCGGCCGGCCCCGGGGCGGCGGCGACCCCTCGCCAACACATCGATCTGCTTCCCGAGTTGAGGGTGCGGACCTCGTGCGGCTCGGAGCTCGACCGGACGTAGCGGGACTGACGGGGTGAACTCGGGCGTTCAGACGCTCAACTTATCGATCGTTTTGATTGAGTTGGTCGTTCGCTCTTGACGGTGATCGGTCCGGCCCAAATGATGGCTCTCGTTCACCTCTTCTTCCGCCGCTGCAACAAGGCAGTCGTCTGCCGCAGTACGAGGTCCCGTAGGAGCCGTGCAATGTCGCGCACTTCCCGTACGTCCCGTATAGCCCTCACCGCTTCGATCGCCTCTCTGGCGCTCTTCGCCACCGCCTGCGGTGGTGGCGACGACGACAAGGGCTCCGGCAAGAGCGGCTCCGCCGACAAGCCGGTGACCATCACGTACTGGTCCGCCACTTCGGGCGCCAAGGAGACGGCCGACGCGTTCAACAAGACCCACAAGAACGTCAAGGTGAAGTTCTCGCTGATCCCCGCCGGACCCGAGGGCGTCACCAAGCTCTCGAACGCGGTCAAGGGCGGCAACGCCCCCGACGTGGCGACGATGGACTACTCGGCGCTTCCCGAGTACGCCAGCACCGGCGGCCTCGAGGACCTGTCCGAGGTCGCCGGTGAGCACGTCAAGGGCGAGTTCCCGGAGAACATCCAGTCCCTGGTGAACCTCGGCGGCAAGACCTGGGCCGTGCCGTTCGACGTGACGCCGATCGAGATGTTCTACCGCAAGGACATCTTCAAGAAGGCGGGCGTCGAGGTCCCCAAGACCTGGGACGAGTACCGTGCGGCCGCCGAGAAGATCAACAAGATGGACCCCAAGGTCAAGATCACCAACTTCGGCGGCGGTGACCCGGCGCTCCTCGCGGGCCTGTCCTGGCAGGCCGGTGCCAAGTGGTACGGCACCGAGGGCGACTCCTGGAAGATCAACATGACCGACGCGGCGTCCACGAAGGTCGCCACGTACTGGGACGACCTGCTCAAGGACGGGCTCGCCTCCAAGACCCCGCTGTGGGGCGAGGGCGAGGCCAAGGAGCGCGCCACCGGCAAGACCGCCACCATCATCGGCGCGGCCTGGAGCGCGGGCGGTTTCTCCGTCGGTTACCCCGACGCCAAGGGCAAGTGGGGCATCGCCCCCATCCCGACCTGGGACGGCAAGCCGGCGACCGGCATGTACGGCGGTACCTCCTACATCGCGCCCAAGGGCAGCGACACCGAGGCGGCCGCCGAGTTCATCAAGTGGGTCACCACCGACCCGGAGGCGATGAAGGCCCGTCTCAGCTCCCTGAAGACGCCGAGCAGCGCGCTGCCCGCCAACGAGGCCATGCGCGAGGTCGCGGCCAAGGAGTTCGACGGGTCGTACTTCGAGGGCCAGGACGTCTACAAGCTGGCCGGCGAGGCCGCGGACACCATCGTCCCCGGCTGGACCTGGGGCCCGGTGAACCAGCAGGTCAACCTGAAGCAGGGGGCCGCGGGCGCCGACCACACCAAGATGCTCACCGAGGGTCAGACGGCGGGCGAGAAGGCGATCACGGACCGCGGTCTGAAGCTCGCGAAGTAAGAGCCTCTTGATCCCGCGCCGGCCGCGGCCGGCGCAGGGCCGCAGTCCGCACCAGCTGGAGGGCCCGGTTTCCGTCAGGGAACGCCGGGCCCTCCGTCCTCCACCCGAAGGAGTCAGCCGGTGGCCGCATCAAGCGTCAAGTCACCCGCACCACCGAGCGGTTCGGCCGCGAAGGCCGAGCCGGCCAAGCCGCTCAAGCCCGTCAAGCCGGCCGCCGCCAAGTCCGCGCGCCGCAATCAGCGCGGCGCGGCCGCCCTGTTCATGATCCCGTTCTTCGTCCTGTTCGCCGTCGCCACCATCGCGCCGATCGTGTACGCGGGCTACATGAGCCTGTACACGGAGAAGTCGTCCGGGCTCGGATTCGGCGGCACGGAGCGGTCGTTCACCGGGCTCGGCAACTTCGCCGAGGCGCTCGGCGACCCGGCGTTCCAGCGCTCCTTCGGCCATATCGCCGTGTACTGCCTCATCTACATCCCGGTCATGATCGGTGCGGCGCTCGCGCTGGCCCTGCTCGTCGACTCGGCGCTCGCCCGTGCGAAGCGGTTCTTCCAGATCGCGTACTACATGCCGCACGCCGTGCCCGGTCTGGTCGCGTCGATGGTCTGGCTCTACCTCTACACGCCGGGCATCAGCCCGATCGTCGACGTCATCGAGAACCTCGGCCTCGGCTGGAACTTCTTCGGCCAGGACGAGGCGCTCTACTCGATCATCAACGTCTCGGCCTGGCAGTGGATCGGGTACAACATGATCATTTTCTACGCGGGTCTGCAGGCCATCCCGCGCGAGACGCTGGAAGCCGCCACCGTCGACGGCGCGGGCGCGATGCGTACCGCGTTGCAGGTGAAGATCCCCATGATCCGCTCGACCGTCGTCCTCACGCTCCTGTTCACCTGCGTCGGCGCCATCCAGCTCTTCGACGCCCCCAAACTGGTCCAGCTGCGGGCCACGGAGCTCGGCGTCGACTGGTCTCCCACCATGTACATCTACAACGTCGCGTTCGACGGCCATGACTACGGTCTCGCCGCCGCGGCCTCCCTGCTCCTCGCGCTCATCGCCGGCGTGCTGTCCTTCGTCGTCACCAAGATCGGCAACCGGTGGAAGGAATCATGAGCACTCAGACAGCGCCTCCCGCGGCCGCGGCCGCCGCCGCTTCCCTCACCACCGCGCCCGCCTCCGGCAAGGCCCGACGCCCGCGCCGGCCAAGGCAGTTCACCTCCAAAGCCGTCGTCAACGCGATCCTGATCGTCTTCGCGCTCTACACCCTGATGCCGCTGACCTGGCTGGTCATCGCGTCGACGAAGAACTACCGGGACCTGTTCGCCACCAACCCGTTCTCGCTCGGCGACTTCAACTTCTTGAACAACCTGAGCGAGCTGTTCGCGTACAACGACGGCATCTATCTGCGCTGGCTCGGCAACAGCGTCCTCTACACCGTCATCGGCTCGCTGCTCTCCACGATCATCTCGGTCGCCTGCGGATACGCCTTCGACAAGTACGAGTTCCGCGGCAAGGACACGCTGTTCGGCTTCGTCCTGATCGGCCTGCTCGTCCCGTCGACGGTCACCGCGCTGCCGCTGTACCTGCTGGCCTCCGAGGTCGGCATGGTCAACACCTACTGGGCCGTCCTCATCCCGTCCCTGGTCAACCCGTTCGGCGTCTACCTCGCCCGGGTCTTCTCGGAGGGCTACGTACCCGGTGAGGTACTCGAAGCCTCCCGGATGGACGGCGCCGGCGAGCTGCGCACCTTCGTCTCCGTCTCGCTGCCGATGCTCGCGCCCGGCTTCATGACGATCTTCCTGTTCTCCTTCACGGCGTCCTGGAACAACTTCTACAGCGCCCTGATGATGCTCAACGACGAAGAGCTCTACCCGGCCAACCTCGGTCTGTACGCCCTGATGAAGAGCGTCTACCAGCACCCCGAGCTCTACCCGCTCGTCATCATCGGCTCGCTGGTCGCCGTCGTCCCGCTGATCATCGCGTTCCTGTCCCTCCAGCGCTTCTGGCGCTCCGGCCTCACCGCGGGAGCCGTCAAGTGACCACATCCGTCGCGGCCCGCCCGCGCACCGTCCTCGCCATGAGCGAGGAGACCAAGGCGGCGGTGTTCGGCGCGTCGGCGCTCACCCGGCTCGAAGGCATCGCCGAGGTCGACCCGTCCCTGGTCGTCACCGACTTCGCCGACGAAAGCAGCGGGACACGACAGCGTCTGCAGGACGTCGAAGTGCTGCTCACCGGCTGGGGCTGCCCCCCGGTCGACGACGCCGCACTGCGCCGTATGCCCCGTCTGAAGGCGGTCGTGCACGCGGCCGGCAGCGTCAAGCACCACATCACCGAGGCCTGCTGGCAGCGCGGGATCGCGGTCACCACGGCCGCCGCCGCCAACGCGCTGCCCGTCGCCGAGTACACCCTCGCCGCCATCCTCTTCGCGAACAAGCGCGTCCTGGAAGGCGCCCAGGCCTACCGCTCCACCCGCCGCCAGGTCTCCCTGCTCTCGCTCTTCCCCGACGTCGGCAACTACCGGCGTACGGTCGGTCTCGTGGGCGCCTCGCGGATCGGCCGCAGGGTCGCGGAACTCCTCAAGCCGTTCGATCTGCGGGTCCTGATGTACGACCCGTATCTCGGCGAGGACGAGGCCCGCGCGCTCGGCGTGGAGCTCAGCGAGCTCGACGCGCTCGCGCTCCGCAGTGACATCGTGTCCCTGCACGCCCCCGAGATCCCGGCCACGCGGGGCCTGTTCGACGCGGCCCGGCTCTCCCTGATGCCGGACGGGGCGACCCTGATCAACACCGCGCGCGGCTCCCTCGTGGACACCGAAGCGCTCATCAAGGAGCTCAGGACCGGCCGGCTGCACGCCGTGCTCGACCACACCGAGCCCCAGGTGCTGCCCGCCGACTCACCGCTCTACGAACTGCCGAACGTACTGCTCACGCCGCATCTCGCCGGGTCCATCGGCGGTGAACTGCACCGTCTCGCGGACGCCGCGATCGACGAGATCCAGCTGTACGCGGCAGGGCTGCCGTTCCGCCACCGCGTCGACCCGTCCACGCTCGCCCACTCGGCCTGAGCGGACCCAACTCTTTCTGCCGTACCGGAAGGGACCCCGCATGTCCGCCCCCGCCGCCCCCGCAC
>NZ_JAAKZW010000108.1 GCF_011044995.1 Streptomyces mesophilus
TAAGAGACAGGCCATCCATCGCCCCCGTGCCGCCCAAGTCGTACGGCAGCAGCTCGGCCCGCTTGGCCGGCCGCCCGTCGCCGGAGCTGCGGCCGGTGAGCCGGCGGCCGATCCACGGCAGCAGATGCTGCCGGGCGAAGCTGACGTCCGCCGTACGCCGGGCCACCCACTTCAGCGGGACAGAGGGCGGCAGCGGCGCGCGCCAGTCGTCCTCCGGCTCATAGCCGAGCGCCTGCCAGACGGCCTCGGCCACCCGGCGGTGCCCCTCGCCGGTGAGGTGCAGCCGGTCCACGTCCCACATGCGCTGGTCCCCCAGGACCGGGGCGCCGTACAGGTCCACGACGACGGCGCCGTGCTGCGCCGCCAGCTCGTCCACGTACGAGAAGAGCTCCTCCATGCGCGGCCGGAAGCGCGCCTGAACGGGGCCCTGGCGGCCGGGGCTGCGCATCAGGACGAGCTGCTTGCAGGAGGGCGCGAGCTTCTCGACGGCTTCGGTGAGGCGGTCGCGCACCATGACCATGTCGCACTTGGGCCGCAGTGTGTCGTTCAGGCCGCCGACCAGGGTCACGACATCGGCGCGCATCGCCGCGGCGACATCGACCTGCTCGTCGACGATCTGGCGGATCAGCTTGCCGCGCACGGCGAGATTGGCGTACCGGAACCCGGGCTCGACCTGTGCCATGCGCATGGCGAGGAGGTCGGCCCAGCCGCGGTAGCTGCCGTCGGGCAGGCGGTCCGACATTCCCTCGGTGAAGGAGTCGCCGACCGCGACAAGACTGGTGTACGTGGCATTCATCTGCATGGCGCGAGTGATGTTATCGCCTCGCTCCGGGACCTGCCGCGCCTGCCTGCGAACCCTGAGACGCAGGTCACACGCGTACCTGTCACACGCAGCCGGGCTGTCTCGTCACGTGGATGCAGGCATCACAACGAACCCGGGAGCACACGATGGAAGCTCGTCTGAACCCCATGGGCCACCAGGTCCCGATGAAGGCCCTGAAGCACATCATCGCGGCGGGCAAGGTCCTCGAGGAATCGACGCTGCCGCGGGCCACGCAGGAGCTGGTGAAGATCCGCGCCAGCCAGATCAACGGCTGCTCGGGCTGCCTCGACATGCACCTCAAGGAGGCGGCCGCCGCGGGCGAGACGCTGATCCGGCTGAACCTCGTCGCCGCCTGGCGCGAGGCCACCGTCTACACCGACGCCGAGCGCGCGGCCCTGGAACTGGCCGAGCAGGGCACCCGGATCGCGGACGCGGCCGGCGGTGTGAGCGACGAGGCGTGGGCCGACGCCGCCAAGTACTACGACGAGGAGCAGCTGTCGGCGCTGGTGATCGGCATCGCGATCATCAACACCTTCAACCGGCTCAACGTCATCACCCAGCAGCCCGCCGGCCACTACGTAGTCGGCCAGTACTGAACCGATGACGCGTGGGTGTGCTCATCCCAGGGCGAGCACACCCACGGTCTGGTCGCCGCTCGTCTCGCCGGTGAGCTCGAACCCGAGGCCGCGGTAGAAGCCCTCGGGCCCGTCCGGGCCCGGGTGCCATGTCACGTACAGGCTCTTCTCGCCCCGCCGGCGCAGCTCCTGGGCGACCGCCTCGACCGCGAACCGGCCGTATCCGCGGCCCTGTTCACCGTCCGCGATGTTCAGGCGCCACAGACCGGAGCGTATGTCCGTGCCGTTCGGGTCCTCGTCCCAGTGGATGTCGAGGAACAGCATCAGAAAGCCGACGGCCTTCTCCCCGTCCATGATCAGCCGGGGCCAGGCCGTCTCCTGATGCACATACGCCTCGGCCAGCGACTTCACCACGGGAGCGACCAGATGCTCCTGGTCGCCCCGTACGCGGATCGCGAGTGCGGTGTCGAGGGTGGCCGGTGTGATCTTTTCCAGGCGAAGCGTCATGCCCGAAACCCTATGGACAGGGTCAACCGATTTACGGGGCGGCAGCGGGCGGGCTCAGACCGGCTGTCCGAACAGCTCCCGCAGCACGTCCTCCATGGTCACCAGACCCGCGAGCCGTCCGTCCTCGCCGAGCACCGCCGCCACATGCGTACGGCTGCGGCGCATCGCGGTCAGCACGTCGTCCAGCGGTGTCGTCTCGCGCACCCGGGCGATCGCGCGCATGTCCCGCACCTGGAACGGCAGATCACGCGGCTGGACGTCGAGCGCGTCCTTGACGTGCAGATACCCGACGATCCTGCGCGCCTGGTCCACCACGGGAAAGCGGGAGAACCCGGACTCGGCCGACAACCGCTCCAACTGCTCCGGAGTCACTCCGAGCCGTGCGTAGGTGACCTGCTCCACCGGCAGCACGACATCGCGCACCGGGCGGTTGCCCAGCTCAAGAGCGTCGTGCAGACGCTCCGTCGCACGGTCGTCGATCAGACCCGCGTCACTGGAGTCCTTGACCATACGGGCCAGTTGATCGTCCGAGAAGCTCGCCTCGACCTCGTCCTTCGGCTCCACCCGCAGCAGCTTGAGCAGCGCGTTGGCGAAGGCGTTGATCGCGAAGATCACCGGACGCAGCGCCCGGGTGATCGCGACCAGCGGCGGGCCGAGCAGCAGCGCCGACTTCACGGGCTCGGCGAGCGCGATGTTCTTCGGGATCATCTCGCCGAGCAGCATGTGCAGATACGTGGCCACCGCGAGCGCGATGGTGAACGAGATCGGATGCACCAGACCGTGCGGCACCCCGATGGCGTCCATGCCCGGCTCCAGGAGATGGGCGATCGCGGGCTCGGCGACGATACCGAGCACCAGGGTGCACAGCGTGATGCCGAGCTGGGCCGCCGCCATCAGATACGACACATGCTCCAGGCCCCACATCACGCTGCGGGCCCGCCGGTCGCCCTGCTCGGCATGCGGCTCGATCTGGCTGCGGCGCACCGAGATCAGGGCGAACTCGGCGCCCACGAAGAAGGCGTTGACGACCAGGGTCGCCAGACCGATGAGGAGCTGTACGGCGATCATCGCTGCGCCTCCTCGGAGGTCTCGTGCAGGGGCGTGTGCATCAGGACGCGCGCGGCGCGGCGGCCGGTGGCGTCGACCACGTCGAGGCGCCAGCCGGCCACCTCGATGCTGTCGCCGACGACCGGGATGTGGCCGAGCTCGGTGGCCATCAGACCGGCGAGCGTCTCGTACGGGCCGTCCGGCGCATGCAGGCCGATCCTCTCCAGCTGGTCCATGCGGGCGGCGCCGTCCGCCGAGTACAGCGAGCGCCCCTCCTCGTCCTCGCCGGCCGGGGCCAGGTCGGTGGTCTCGTGCGGATCGTGCTCGTCGCGGACCTCGCCCACGACCTCCTCGACGATGTCCTCGAGGGTGGCCACTCCGGCCGTACCGCCGTACTCGTCGATGACGACGGCCATCGTGCGCTTGCCGGAGAGCCGGTCGAGCAGCCGGTCCACGGTCAGCGACTCCGGTACGAGCAGCGGCTCGCGCATCAGATGCGCGACCGACTGGCGGGGCCTGCGGTCGGCGGGCACGGCCAGGACGTCCTTGATGTGGACGACGCCGACCACCTGGTCGAGCGACTCGCGGTAGACCGGGAAGCGGGACAGGCCCGTCGCCCTGGTCGCCGAGGCGACGTCCTCCGCCGTGGCCTTCATGTCCAGGGCCATCACCTGCACGCGCGGGGTCATCACGTTCTCGGCCGTGAGGTCGGCGAGGTTCAGGGTGCGGACGAACAGTTCCGCGGTGTCCGCCTCGAGGGCGCCCTCCTTCGCGGAGTGCCGGGCCAGCGCGGCCAGCTCCTGCGGCCCGCGCGCGGAGGCCAGCTCCTCGGCGGGTTCCATGCCGAGGCGGCGTACGGAACGGTTCGCGGTGTTGTTGAGGTGGTTGATCAGCGGCTTGAACGCCAGGCTGAACCAGCGCTGCGCCGTCGCCACCCGCTTGGCCACCGCGAGCGGCGAGGAGATCGCCCAGTTCTTGGGCACCAGCTCGCCGATCACCATCAGGATCACGGTGGAGAACCCGGTGGCGAGCACCAGAGCCACACTGTCGGCGGCCGAGTGCGAGAGTCCCAGGTCGTCGAGGGGACCGGCGAGCAGCTTGCCGAGCGACGGCTTGGAGAGCATGCCGATGACCAGGCCGGTGACGGTGATGCCGAGCTGGGCGCCGGAGAGCTGGAAGGTGAGGGTGCGCACGGCCTTGAGGGCGCTGTCCGCGCCGCGCTCGCCCTCGGCGGCGGCACGCTCCAGGGAGGAACGTTCGACCGTGGTCAGCGAGAACTCGGCGGCGACGAAGACACCACAGGCCAACGTGAGCAGCAGCGCCACGAGGAGCAGAAGCACTTCGGTCATCGGGTCACCTCCGTCCCATGATCGGCCAGGGATACGGAGAGTGCGCGATGTCGGGTACTGGGAGGCTCGCCCATGGGCGGACGCTCACACCTTTCGTGTGGAGGGGTACAGCGGTGACGCTCCATATTAAAGGGATCGCAAAGGTAGGTGCTGGGGGCAACGAACAGAAGTCCGGAAACCCCGTGGTACCCCGACCCCGAGAGGTGAATCCCGACCGGCCCTGCGCTGCGAGGCGCGCTACGAGGCCGGCTCGGCGAGCGGCTTCACCCACCGCCGCCAGTGCTCCTCAGGGCGGTAGCCACCGGCCTCCCAGGCGCGCTGCCCCGTCTCGTTGCGCACCAGGACCATCGCGTCGGCCCGCCGGCCGCCGAGCGCCGCGAACCGCTCCTCGGCGGCCGTGAGCAGCGCCGCACCGATACCGCGCCGCCGGCGGTCCGGATGCACGGCGAGCCGGTACAGATGGCACCGCCAGCCGTCGAACCCGGCGATCACCGTGCCCACGAGGTCTCCGTCCAGCTCCGCGAGGATCAGCGCCCGCGGGTCCCGCTCGACGAGCCGCTCGACCCCCGCCCGGTCGTCGCTGATGCTCGTGCCCTCGGCGGCGGTCTTCCAGAAGGCGAGTACGGCGTCGAGGTCCTCGGGCCCGGCGGCCCGGATGCGCAGATCGGTCATGCGGGCATCCCATCACCGGCCCGCGCGCCCGGGCCAGGCAATTCCGCGATACGGACACACCGCGAGGCCCCTGCCCGGTCACCGCCCGCGCAGCGCCCGGATCACCGGAGCGAAGGCTTCCATATACGGTTCGAGCACGGTCAGATACGAGCAGCCGAACTGCTCGCGCTGCGCCAGGAGTTGACGGGCCACCTCGTCCAAGGTGCCCACGGCCAGGATCGGCAGCGCGAGCACCTGTGCCGGAGTCAGATGGGGGCTGCGCTCCGTCAGCGCCGCCACCGCTTCGGCCCGGTCCTCGGTGAGCTGCACCAGCTGCAGCAGCAGGTTCCGCTCCGCGGGCGGACCGCCCGCGGCCCGCTCGAACTCCTCGTAGCGCGCGATGCGGGCCCCGAACTCCTCGGCGCTCAGGGCGAGCAGCGTGCCCGGCGCCCCGGGTGCCGAGCGCGCCCCGGTGAAGGCCACGCTCGCGCCTTCCTCGGCGGCGAGCCGCAGGACCCGCTCACCGTTGCCGCCGATCAGCAGCGGCGGCCCGTCCTTCTGTGCCAGCTGCCCTTGCAGCGTCTCGTCGGCGTACAGGCGTCTCAACTCCCGTACGGTATGGGCGAGATGATCCACCCGCTCGCCGGGTGACCCCCAGGGCAGCCCGGCCGCCTCGTGTTCGGCCCGGACGTAGCCCGCGCCGAGCCCCACCTCCAGGCGGCCGCCGGTGAGACCGTCCGTGGTGGCGATCTCGCGGGCCAGCAGGGCGGGGTTCCAGAAGCCGGCGTTGAGCACGAAGGTGCCCAGGCGCGGCCGTTCGGTCGCCTCCGCCGCGGCCACAAGCGACGGGAACGGCGCCGGCATGCCGAGGTGGTCGGCGACGAGCAGCACGTCGTAACCGAGCTCCTCGGCACGGCGGCACTTCGCACGCCACTCGTCGGCGGGCGCGGGTGTCAGGAAGTTCACGCCGAAGCGGAACGGGCGGCTCATCGTCTCTCTCCCTCACCGTGCGATGTCGAGCCGGCCCTGCCCGTCGCCTGCCCCACCGGCCTACCCCGTCACCCGCCCTACCGGTCCTACCCCGTCACCCGCGCTATTCGTGCGCGATTGCCGTCAGCACATTCATCCGGGCCGCGCGCAGCGCGGGCAGCAGCGCCGCCGCGAGGCCCACCACGATCGAGCCGAGCACCACCGCGATCATGGTTCCCCAGGGAATCGCGAAGGCCGTCATCCCCTCCAGGGCGAGCACCTGCTGCACCGCCACGCCCCACACCAGGCCGAGCGCGATCCCGAGCAGCGCCCCGAACACCGAGATCACCACCGATTCGAGGCGGATCATCCAGCTCAACTGGCGCCGTGCCAGGCCGATCGCCCGCAGCAGACCGATCTCACGGGTCCGCTCGACGACCGACAGGGCAAGGGTGTTGATGACGCCGAGCACGGCGATGATGATCGCGAGGCCGAGCAGGGCGTAGACGAGATAGAGCATGACCGCGATCTGGCCCCGGATCAGTTCCTTGTAGTCGGCCTGGTCACGGACCTGCACCTGCGGATACGGGTCGAGCGCCGTCTCCAGGCCCTTGCGGAGCTCATCGGCATCGACACCGGAGCCCGCGTTGATGTACACCGCCGAATCCTGGCCGTCCGGCACGTACTTGTCGGCGGTCCCGAACCCGAGGAAGACCCCGCCCTGCGGGCCGAAGGTGCCACTGCCCGGCAGATCGGTCAGGGCCCCCACGGTCAGGGTCGCCTTCTTCTTGCCGGGGAACTCCACGGACAACTGGTCGCCGGCCTTCACGCCGTGCTCCGCCGCGAAGGCATGGTCCATGCCCAGGCTGTCGGCGGCGAGTGCGGCCTGCGTGTCGCCGGCCGTGTACTCGAGCTTCGCCACCTCGTCGAGGCGTGATTCGTACGCGGACGCCGTGGACTCCACCCGCTCGCCGTCCGGCAGCGTGAGCGCGATCGGGACGAACCGCTGCCGTACGACGAGAGCCGCGCCGTCCGCGCTCTTCGCGGCCTCGGTGACCTCGGTGGGGAACGGCATGAAGTTGCTGTTCTGCACGACGAAGTCGGCGCCGAGCGAGCGGTCGATCTGGTCGTCGAAGGACTTGGTCATCGAGGCACTGGCCACGGAAAGGCCGCCCACGAGCGCGAGCCCGACCATCAGCGCGGCCGCGGTGGCACCGGTACGGCGCGGATTGCGCAGCGCGTTGCGCTGGCTCATCCGCCCCACCGAACCGAACATCGCAGGGAACGCCCCGCCCAGAACCCGGATCACGGGCCGTACAAGCAGCGGACCGGCGATCACCGTCGCGATCAGCGTCAGGACCACACCGAGCCCGAGCAGCGAGCCCGCACCCGCGCTGTCCTTGGCCAGCGCACACCCGATCAGGGCGGCCGCACCGGCCGCGCCCACCACGGAGCCGACGATCGCGCGCACGGTCAACGGGCGGCCCAGGCCCATGACTTCGATGTCCGCGAGCGCCGCCATCGGGGAGACCCGGGCCGCCCGCCTGGCCGGCAGATACGCGGCGAGGAAGGTGACGCCGACCCCCACCGCGTACGAAAGGACGGGTGTTCCCCAGCCGATGACCATCTCGGTGGCCTTGAGGTTCATCCCGAGCAGGCCCATCAGCTCGATGAGCCCCGCGGCCAGGCCGATGCCGGTGGCCAGACCGAGCGTCGAGCCGACCAGGCCGAGCAGCAGCGCCTCGGTCATCACCGAACGGCGCACCTGGCGGCGGTCCGCGCCCAGCGCCCGCATCAGGCCGAGTTCACGGGTGCGCTGGGCGATCAGCATCGAGAACGTGTTGACGATCAGGAAGATGCCGACCAAGACCGCGATCCCCGCGAAGCCGAGCATCACGTACTTGATGACGTCGAGGAAGCCGCCCAGTTCGGACGCGGCGGACTCGGCCTGCTCGTCCGCGGTCTGCAGTTCGTACGTGGTACCGAGCGCGGCCGCGAGGTTCTTCTTGAGCTGCTCGTCGGTGACTCCGGAGGCCGCGTCGACGGCGATGCCGGTGGCCTTCTCGGGGTCCCCGAGCAGTTCCTGCTGTGCGGTGGCGGTGTCCAGGAACACCAGCGCGGCACCGGGGTTGGTGGTGGTGAACGTGGCGATGCCGACGATCTCCACCTTGAACGAGCCGGGCCGCGCGAGCACCGTCAGGGTGTCGCCGATCTCGAGGTTCTTGCTGTCGGCGGTGTCCGCGTCGAGCAGCGCCTCGCCCGGACCCGCGGGCTCGCGGCCGTCGGTGAGTTCGACCGGGCTGCGGTCGGTGACATACCAGTTGGTGGCGATCGTGGGCGCGCCGGTGGTCGGTCCGACCGGCTCGTTCTCCGCGTCGACGACCGTGATGTTCTCCACGCCCACATCGAGGTGCGTCCCCTCGACCCCCTCCACCGAGCGGATCCGCTCGGCGAGTTCGGCGGGCACGGTGGGCACCAGGCCGGAGGGGATGCCCTCGTCGATGTCCTCCTTGGCCGTGATGGTGACATCGGCCGAGGTCGACGCGAAGAGCCGGTCGAAGGTACGGGTCACCGTGTCGGAGAAGATCAGGCTGCCCGCGACGAACGCCACGGACAGGATCACCGCGAGCGCCGAGAGGAACAGACGGCCCTTGTGGGCGAAGAAACTGCGCAGCGTGGCCTTCAGCACGGCTGCCTCAGTCCTTGCGCAGCGGGTCGGCCGACTTCGCGTCGGGTTCTGGGGACTGTGCGTCGGGTACTGCCGACTGTTTGTCGGACTCTGCCGACTTCGCGTCGGGCTTTTCGGAGCGCGCGGAAGGCACCGCGCCGAGCGAGTCGAAGCGCTTCATCCGCTCGAGGACGGCCTCCGCCGTCGGCTGCTCCATCTCGTCCACGATCCGTCCGTCGCCGAGGAAGAGCACCAGATCCGAGTGCGCCGCGGCGCCCGGGTCGTGCGTGACCATGACGACGGTCTGGTCGAGCTCGTCGACGGCCTCGCGCAGGAAGCCGAGCACTTCGAGCCCGGCACGCGAGTCCAGGTTCCCCGTCGGCTCGTCCGCGAAGATCAGCTCGGGCCGTGAGGCAAGCGCCCGCGCACAGGCCACCCGCTGCTGCTGCCCGCCGGACAACTGTGCCGGCCGGTGTTTGAGCCGGTCCCGAAGCCCAAGGGTGTCGATCACGCGCTCCAGCCACTCGGCATCGGGTTTGCGTCCGGCGATGTCCATCGGCAGCGTGATGTTCTCGAGGGCGTTGAGGGTCGGCAGCAGATTGAACGCCTGGAACATGAAACCGATCCGGTCCCGGCGCAGCCGTGTCAGCTCCCGCTCCCGCAGCCCGGTGATCTCGGTGTCGCCGAGCCACACCTGCCCTGCGGACACGGAGTCGAGACCGGCCAGACAGTGCATCAGGGTCGACTTGCCCGAGCCCGAGGGCCCCATCACGGCCGTGAACCGGCCGCGCGCGATATCGACGTCGACCGCGTCGAGCGCGAGCACGGTCGTCTCGCCCGAGCCGTACGCCTTGGTCAGCCCACGGGCCCGGGCCGCGATGCGGGCCGGTTCCGCGAGGTCGGTGAGATGTGCTGCTGACGGTGTGGACAAGGCCGCCTCCCGGGCTCCAGTCCGTCCCAACTCGCGTACGAACGCCGAGAGTAGCCGTGTTCGACGGATGCGCGGTATCCCTCCGAAGTCGGGGGTCGACGACCCATGTAAGGGCCACGGGAATCCCCCGCGCAGGAGGGCGTGATTCCGCCCCGGATCCCTCTTGCCGCCGCTAGCGCTTCGGCGCTAGCTTGAAAGCATGCCGAAGACTCAGCTCAACGTCCGCGTGGACGAGGAGACCGCGAAGGCCGCCCGTGAGCGCGCCCTCGCCCGGGGGATGAGCGTCAACCGCTACATCGAGGAACTCGTGCGCCAGGACGCGGGCGAGGCGGGACGCACCTTCGTGGACTCGGCCGCCGACTTCATGAAGAGTTACGAATCCGTCTTCACCGAGGAGTTCGGTCCGGAGCGCACCCGGCCTTGACGCTCAAGATAGATCTCGCCTGGCTGCTGATGATCGCCGAGCAGAAGACCCCCGGCGATCCCCAAGTCACCGACTGGGGCTCCCTCGTGGCCGCGGTCTGCCGCCATGAGGCGGAGATATTCGGCGTCCCGGTCTACGACGACCCCCACCAGCGCGCCGCCGCCCTCCTCCAGCAACTCCTGCACATCCCGGCCCTGGAGCGCTCCAACGCGATGTTCGCCTGCGCCGTCGCGTACGCCTACCTCGTCGCGAGCGGCCTGAAGGTGATCATCTCCGCCGAACAGGTCCGCGACCTGGCCCGGCTGGTCAAGTCCGGGGAGGCGGGGATCCACCAGATCGCGAACGAGCTGCGGGGATGGAGCGGCTAGAGCCGGCCCCGTGGATCAGGCCTTGGGGCGTACGCGGTAGGCGGCACCCCCACCGTCGCCGTGAAGTCCCGTACGAGATGGGCCTGGTCCGTGTAGCCGAGCTCGGCGGCGAGTGCGGCCCAGTCCACGGCCGACTCCGACGCGGCGCGTTCCAGGGCCTCGTGGATGCGGTAGCGGAGGATGACCCACTTGGGGCCGACCCCCACGTACTGCGCGAAGAGCCGCTGCAGCGTCCGCAGCGACATGCCCTCGGAGCGTGCCAGGGCGCCGGCGCGCAGGATCGTGCGGTCGGCGCGGATCCGGTCCACCAGCGCCATCGCGTGATCGGCCGCCGGGTCGGGGTGCGGACCGCACGCGACCAGGAACGCGTCCAGGGCCGCGACCCTCCCGTCGTCCCCGGCGGGTGAAAGCACCGAGTCGACCACATCCCCGGGAAGGTCACCGAAGACGTCCGCGAGCGGCAGTCGGCGCCCCGTCCACTGCGCTACGGGTGCGTCCGGAGCGAAGGGCCCGAAGCCGCCCGGCCGGAACTGCACCCCGCACACCCGCCCCGTGCCTTCCAGCTTCTGTGTGAACAGGTCGAGCCCGATGCCGGCCACCTCACCGAAGCCGCGGTCGTCGAAGCGCTGGAAGACGACATTCACCGAGGGGTGCGGGACGACATGCGAGGCGAACGGTTCCGGCAGATCCCAGTCGATCAGCCAGTAGTGCTCCAGATACGGACGCAGCTCGGGCTCGGCCGGCTCATGGCGGCGGAAACGTACCCGGGACAGCAGCTCGGCCGGGTCGAGGATGCCTCGGGTGTCCCTGCGCGGTCGTGCCATGGCCGGAAGTCTAGGTCGCGCGTGACGCCTTTCTACAAGAAGCGGACCAGGGCAGAGGCCTACGTTGGTCCCATGACCAAGCAGATCAGCGAACTGATGGCCGCCGCCGGTGACCGTGCGGCGGCCGTACTCGACGGAATCGAGGACGGACAGCTCGGCGCACCCACACCCTGCGCCGAGTACGACGTGCGCGCCCTCGTGAACCACCTTCTGCACGTGGTCGTGCAGTTCCAGGCGCTCGCCGCCGACCGGCCTGTCGACTTCTCCGAGACGCCGGACTATGTCGGCGAGGACCCGGAGTGGCGCAAGCGTTTCGCCGTGGAGGTCGGCCGCCTTGCGCAGGCCTGGGCGGCACCCGGGGCGCTGGAGGGCGCCACCGGCGCGCTGGGCATGCCCGCGCCGACCGTCGCGCGGATGGCGCTCGGCGACCTCGTCGTACATCCCTGGGACCTGGCGCGGGCCACGGGTCAGGAGTACGTGCCCGACCCCGAAACGGTGGACGATGTGGCCCCGACCTTCGCCGAACTGGCTCCCGGCGGACGGGAGATGGGCGTCTTCGGCCCGCCCGTCGACGTGCCCGGGCATGCCTCCCCGCTGGACGCCCTGCTCGGCATCATCGGCCGCGACCCGCAGTGGACACCGCGGTAGGCGAACGCCGCCGCGAGCCGCCTCAGTCGCTCCTGCGCGCGGTACCGATCACGCAGTACGAGGTCGGCAGGCGCAGCCTGGAGGGCGGAATCAGGAAGTCACGGGACGCGGCGATCTCGAACCCCGCGTCCCGCAGCGACGCGACCGGCTCGCGCGCCACGTGGCACCCGCCGAACAGGCGCGGCCACAGCGTCGCGTCGAGGCCCCGCTGGAACCCGACCATCGCCCGGCTCTTGGGCGCCCGCCCGTGCTCGAAGAAGCGCAGCTCACCGCCAGGACGCAGCACCCGGCGAGCTTCCGCGAGGGCGCGCGGCACATCCCGCACGCTGCACAGGACGAGCGAGAAGACCGCCGCGTCGAACGCCTCGCTCTTGACCGGCAGCGCCTCCGCGGCCCCCGGCACCACATCCACCGGCACCTCGGCCCGCAGCGCGGCCGTGGCCGCCAACTGCCGCAGATGGCGCTCCGGTTCGATCGCCACGACCTCGGAGACGGCCGAGGGGTAGTGGGCGAAGTTCAGGCCGTTGCCCGCACCGATTTCGATGACCCTGCCGGTGAGGCCGGCCAGGAGTTCCTTGCGGTGGGTCGCGATGAGTTTCTCGGCTGCGACGCTCTGCTTCTCGTAGAAGCGGGCGAAGATCGGGTGGTGGACCGCGTCCTTGGGCACTTGTCCGGAGCGTGACGGCATCTTGTCTCCTCGGCAGACTGGTGCGTTGGGACGATTCTCCCCCCGGGAATGCGGATTCCGCCCCTACGGGGTTCCGGCCCTACGAGATTCCGTCCGTACGAGATTCCCTCCGTACGAGGAGTCAGCCCGCCGGCCGCTACCCGCTGACGAAACAGAACTCGTTGCCCTCCGGGTCCTCGAGCACCTGGAAGGCCCCGTACTCGTCGGTCACCACGCCGCCGACGCGGCGCGCGCCGAGCGCTTCCGCCTCGGCGGTCGCGGCGGCGACGTCGCCCGCATTGGCGTCGAGGTGCAGCCGGTTCTTCACCGTCTTCTTCTCGGGCACGCCCTGGAAGGCGATCCGGATGAACCCGGGCACATCGATGTACGACCAGTCCGATGAGCGGTCCACGGGCTCCGCGTCGAGCAGCGCGGCCCAGAAGCGGACCAGTCGGGCGGGGTCGTGGCAGTCGAAGACGATTTCCTCGATACGTGCGCGCATGGACGCAAGACTAGAGGTTCAGCCTTCCCGGACCCCGCCCAGACGCGGCGCGAGCCAGGTCGCCGCGCGCGCACGGAACACGGACGGTGCGAGGGCACCCGCACCCTCCGGCACCGCGCCGAGCAGCGGCGCCTCGGCGACCAACGGCAGATCGGTCAGGTTGCAGCGCTCCGCGAGTCCCGGCGCGTCCGGCATGCTGCCGACCACCACGCCCTCCTGGGTCAGGCCGCGGGCCCGCAGCGCCTCGCCGGTCAGGGCCGTCGAGTTGAGGGTGCCGAGCCCGGCCGGGGCGACCACCAGGACGGGGGCGTCGAGGAGCCGGGCCGCGTCGGCGAGGGTGCTGCCCGCGTCGTCGAAGCGGACGAGCAGACCGCCGGCGCCCTCGACGAGCACGAGGTCGTGTGCGGCGGCCAGTTTCGCCGCGGCCTCGGCCACCTCGGCGGGCGTCACCGGAGCCATTCCCGCGCGCCGGGCCGCGGTCGCGGGCGCCAACGGCTCGGGGTAGCGGGCGAGTTCGAGTCCGGTGACCGGACCCGCAAGGCGCGCCACCTCGGCGACATCGCCCGGCTCGCCGGGCGCGACCCCGGTCTGCGCGGGCTTCAGCACAGCCACCGAACGTCCGGCGGCCAGCGCCACCGCGGCGAGCGCCGCCGTGGTGATGGTCTTGCCGATCTCCGTTCCGGTGCCCGTGACGATCAGAACCGGCATCTCAGGCCTCCTGCGCCGCCGCGACCACCGCGCGGCAGATCCGGGCGATGTCCGTATCGCCGGTGACGTACGGCGGCATCGTGTAGATCAGGTCGCGGAAGGGCCGCAGCCACACCCCTTCACGGACCGCGGCCCGCGTCGCAGCTCCCATGTCCACGTCATGATCCACCTGTACGACGCCGATCGCGCCGAGCACCCGTACGTCCACCACACCGGGCAGCCCGGCCGCCGGAGCGAGGCCCTCGCGCAGCCCGTACTCGATCCGCTTGATCTCGGCCCGCCAGTCCTGGCCGAGCAGCAGCTCGATCGAGGCACAGGCCACCGACGCGGCCAGCGGATTGCCCATGAAGGTCGGGCCGTGCGCGAGCACCGGCACCTCGCCGCGCGAGATGCCCTCGGCGACCCGCGCCGTGCACAGCGTCGCGGCCATCGTGAGATAGCCGCCGGTCAGCGCCTTGCCCACAGACAGCACATCCGGTGTGACACCCGCGTGAGAGGCCGCGAACAGCTCGCCCGTACGACCGAAGCCGGTGGCGATCTCGTCGAACACGAGCAGCACGTCGTGCGCGTCGCAGGCCTCGCGCAGCACCCGCAGATACGCGGGGGAGTGGAAGCGCATCCCGCCCGCGCCCTGCACCACCGGCTCCACGATCACCGCGGCCGTCTCGGCGGCGTGAGCGGCGATCGTGTCGCGCAGCACCTGGGCGTACGCCTCGTCGAACTCGGCCGGGGGAGCGGGCGCGAACACCTGACGGGGCAGCGCGCCCGACCACAGTTCGTGCATCCCGCCCTCGGGGTCGCATACCGACATCGGATGCCAGGTGTCCCCGTGATAGCCGCCGCGCCAGGTGATCAGGCGCTGCTTCCCGGGCCGGCCGAGCGAGCGCCAGTACTGCAGGCACATCTTCTGCGCGACCTCGACCGACACCGAACCGGAGTCGGCGAGGAAGACATGCTCGAGGCCCTCGGGCGTGATGTCGACGAGCAGCTTGCTGAGGCGTACGGCGGGCTCGTGGGTGAGACCGCCGAACATCACATGGCTCATGCGGTCGAGCTGCCCGCGCGCGGCCTCGTTGAGCACCGGGTGGTTGTAGCCGTGGATGGCCGACCACCAGGACGACATCCCGTCGACCAGCTCCTCACCGCCGGCCAGCTTCAGGCGCACCCCGTTCGCGGACTCGACGACCAGGGGTTCCTGGCGGCCGGGCATCGGACCGTAGGGGTGCCAGACGTGCCGGCGGTCGAGGTCGAGGAGCTCCGCCTGCGACAATCCGGACAGGTCAGGCATTGGGTGCGAGATCCGTTCCGGCGCCGCGGCGGCGCACCGACACCAGGTCCGTACGGGCTTCGGGGACGGCGGGGGCCTCGGGCTCGGGTTCGGAGGATCCGCAGGGTCCGCAGCCGCCACCGTGAGAACCGCATCCGGGGGCGTCCTGCGCCGTGTGCGACCCGCACCCCGCCACCACATCGGCCCGGTGCTCGGGCAGGGTCGTCGTCCCCGCGCCCTCCACCTCGAAGCCCGCGTCCGCGATCATGTCCAGGTCGGCCTGCCCGGCCTGGCCCTCGCTGGTCAAGTAGTCGCCCAGGAAGATGGAGTTGACCAGGTGCAGGGCGAGCGGCTGCATCGTGCGCAGATGGACCTCGCGGCCGCCCGCGAGCCGCACCTCGACGTCCGGGCAGACGAACCGCACCATCGCGAGGATCCGCAGCGCGCGCTGCGGCGTGAGGTTCCACTCCTTGGCGAGCGGGGTGCCCTCGAAGGGGATCAGGAAGTTCACCGGCACCGAGTCGGGGTCGAGCTCGCGCAGCGCGAAGACCACGTCGACGAGGTCCTCGTCGCTCTCGCCCATGCCCGCGATCAGACCCGAACAGGCCGACAGGCCCGCGGCCTGCGCCTGCTGCACGGTGTCCACCCGGTCCGCGTACGTGTGGGTCGTGGTGATCTCGCCGTACGTGCCCTCGGACGTGTTGAGGTTGTGGTTGTACGCGTCCGCGCCGGCGTCGCGCAGCCGGTCGGCCTGACCTTCGGAGAGCAGCCCGAGACAGGCGCACACCTCGACGCCCTCGTTCTGCTCCTTGATGGCCTCGATGGTCTTGGACACCCGGTCCACATCGCGGTCGGTGGGACCGCGCCCGCTCGCCACCAGACAGACCCGCTTGGCACCGCCCGCGACCCCGGCCGCGGCGGCCTTGGAGGCGTCCTCCGGCTTCAGCCAGGTGTACTTGAGGATCTCGGCCTTGGAGCCGAGCCGCTGCGAACAGTACGAGCAGTCCTCGGGGCACAGACCGGACTTCAGATTGACGAGGTAGTTGAGCTTCACCCGGCGCCCGAACCACTGACGGCGCACCTTGCCCGCGGCGGCGACCACGTCGAGCAGGTCGTCATCGGAGGTGGCGAGCACGGCGAGTGCCTCTTCGCGGGTCGGCAGCTCGCGCCGAAGCCCCTTGTCCACGAGCGTGTTCAGCAGGTCCATGAGTGCAGATCCTCGCCTACGCGCCCGCCCCCGGCCAAGTAGGAACCGCACAACAGTGGCCCTCCCACGTGTGGGTATTGCCACACGCTGACCTCGGGGGAGTGCCGCTAGTGTCTGTGGACTGCCGACAAAGACGAGCGGCACTCTGCCGGGCACCCGCGGCGCACCGCGCCGAGCACCCGGCAAGCACGCTCCCGAGCACCCGAGGACAGCCGGATGGACACGCCAGCGCACCCGCATGGTGACCCCTTCGCCCGACTCGACGAGCAGGCCGAGGTACGCCGCGCCGCCGGACTCGTCCGCACCCTGCGCCCGCGCCCCGCCGACTCCCCGCTGCTCGACCTCGCGAGCAACGACTACCTGGGCCTGACCCGCCACCCCGAGATCGTCGAGGGCGCGGCGGCGGCCGCCCGCACCTGGGGAGCGGGCGCCACGGGTTCCCGGCTCGTGACGGGCACGACCGAACTGCACGCGGAACTGGAGCGCGAGCTCGCCGAGTTCTGCGGCTTCGAGGCAGCCCTGGTGCTGTCCTCCGGGTACGCGGCCAACCTCGCCGCCGTCACCGCGCTCGCCCCGCACGGCACGTTGATCGTCTCGGACGCCGGCAACCACGCCTCCCTGATCGACGGCTGCCGGCTCGCCCGCGGCACCACCGCCGTCGCCGCGCACAACGACCCCGAAGCGGTACGCAAGGCACTCGGCACCCATGACGGTCCCGCCCTCGCGGTCACCGACTCGGTGTTCTCGGTCGACGGCGACCGGGCCCCACTGGCCGAACTCGCTTCCGTATGCCGGGAGTCCGGAGCCGGACTGCTCCTCGACGACGCGCACGGGCTGGGGGTGCTCGGCGACGCGGGCCAAGGAGCCGCGTACGCGGCGGGGCTCGCCGGCGCGCCCGACGTGGTGGCCACGGTGACCCTCTCCAAGTCGCTCGGCAGCCAGGGCGGCGCCGTCCTCGGACCGGCCAGGGTCATCGACCACCTGGTGAACACCGCCCGCACCTTCATCTTCGACACGGGCCTCGCACCGGCCGCGGCCGGCGGCGCTCTCGCGGCGCTGCGGCTGCTGCGCCGCGAGCCCGCACGGGCGGCGCGCGCCCGCGAGGTCGCCACCGCACTGCACACGGGACTCACCAATGCGGGCCTCGAGACCGTACGTCCGGACGCGGCGGTGGTCTCCGTACGTGCCCCTTCGCCGGACGAGGCGGTCGCCTGGGCGGCCGACTGCCGGGCCGCGGGTCTCGTCGTCGGCTGCTTCCGCCCGCCCTCGGTCCCGGACGGCATCTCACGGCTCCGGCTCACCGCCCGCGCCGACCTCACGGACGCCCAGATCGCAGACGCGGTACGGACGATCGTCCGTACCGCGCCGTGATGCTGTTCGGTTGTCCCCTGTCTTAGAACTCCTCGCCTCGGACGGCGTCGAGGAAGGCGTTCCAGGCGGCGGGTGCGAAGAGCAACGCGGGTCCTGCCGTGTCCTTGGAATCACGGACGGCCAGCAGACCCGACAGCGAGCCCGTACGGAGCGGCGCTGTCTCCACGCAGTTGTTCATCCCGGTGCTGCGGCTGCTGCGCCGCCACCGGACTTGGTGCTCGACTCTGTTCAGGGCGGTACTGGAGAGAACGTTCCGAGGCAGTGCAGTCATCGTGCCTCCTTACGTGCCCTCACCGATCCCGGTGAGGTATTCCAGGCTGTCCTCGGTCGAAAGGGCCTGTTCCTGAAGGGAGTTGAAGGCTTCGGTGTAGGCCTTCAGGTCTTCTTTCCGCTCCAGATAGAGGCTACTCGTCAAATGGTCGAGAACAACCACATCCAGATCAGCAATGTTCGGGAAGGAAAAAATCAGAAAGGGTCCGGTGAGGCCGACGTGGCCACCCGCGGCAAAGGGGAGCACCTGGAGTGACACATGGGGCAGCCGTGCCACTTCCGCCAGACGGCGCAACTGGCGCCCCATGACGCCGTATCCGCCCACCGGTCTGCGCAGCACCGCCTCGTCGATCACGGCGCTCAGCTCCAGCGGCGGCTCACCGCGCAGCACGTCCTGGCGCGCGAGGCGCACCTGCACCAGCTCGTCGACCTGCCCCTCCGGCAGCCCGTCGAGCGCGGCCCGGGTCACCGCGCGGGCGTACTCGGGCGTCTGGAGGAGCCCGGGCACGACAGCGGTCTCCAACGTGCGCACCCGGCAGGCCTGCGACTCGAGCGAGATGAAATCGCGGTACTCGGGCGGCAGCAGGCCCTTGTACGCATGCCACCACTGGTGGCGCGCGGCTCCCTCGCCGTCCGCGCCCGCCAACGCCTCGAACAGGGCCCGCAGTTGGGGATCCCGTACGTCATAGGTATCGAGCAGTACACCCACATCCGCCGGCTTGGCATTGCTGGCACCGGTCTCTATTCGGCTCACCTTCGACTGGTGCCAGCCGACGAGCTGCGCCACCTCGCCACTGGTGAGTCCCGCACGGTCGCGCAGCGCACGCAACTCGGCACCGAGTTTGCGGCGCCGCACTGCCGGCCCGTACTTCATTCCCGGCTCCTTCCGGTCGGCGACGGGGGCGCACCGCCACGCACGACGGAGCCCTGAGGTCGATGGGTCAGTCTCGCTCCCAAATACGTTCTTCCGTAGCAGAGTTCACCGCTTCGAGCGACAGATATATGCATATCTTGGGGGATCGGCACGCGTTGGCGCTTTGGTAGTGGCAGTCTGGCGCGAAGCATCAGTCCGGGGCTCTCCGTGATTCAGGTGATTCGTTCATTCCGGCCAGACTTGCGCCGGGAGTTCGGCCCCGGTGGAAAGGGACAACGTCGCCATGGCAGATCACCAGGAAGCATCCGTCACGCTGCCGAGCGACCCCGCCTCGGTGTCCGCGGCGCGGAACTATGTGCTCCATGTGCTCTCGGAGTGGGGGCTGCCGGGCGACGCCGAAGTGGCCGACACCGTCCGCCTGATCGTCTCCGAACTGGCCACCAATGCCGTCCAGCACACCTTCGGCCAGTCGCCCACCTTCACGGTGGACGTGGAGCTGGAACGCGACGAGCAGCTGCGCATCGGGGTGACCGACAGCCACCCCCGCTTCCCCAAGCGGCTGCCCGCCGCGGTCCAGCAGGACAACGGGCGGGGCATGGTCATCATCCGCTGGCTCACGGCCGAGTGCGGCGGTCGCCTGTCGGTCAACGCGACGGCGGAGGGCGGCAAGACGGTGTGGATCGAGCTGCCGTGGACCGTGCCGGTGCAGAGCTGAGCGGCTCTGCCCGCCAGGACGTACGGAAGAAGCAGGTCAGGACGTACGGGGAGTGACCAGGCCGGACTCGTAGGCGAGGACCACGAGTTGGGCGCGGTCCCGGGCGTGGAGCTTGGTCATGGCCCGGTTGATATGCGTCTTCGCAGTCAGCGGGCTGATCACCATGTGGGCGGCGATCTCGTCATTGGAAAGTCCCTGCGCGGCCAGCGCGACCGCCTCCCGCTCGCGTCCGGTCAGCTCGTCGAGGCCGCCACCGACCGCCGCGGGCAGCGGCTGGGTGACGAAGCGTTGGATCAGCTTGCGGGTGATGGTGGGCGCGAGCAGCGCGTCACCACGGGCCGCCACCCGTACCGAATGCAGCAGGTCCTCCGGCAGGATGTCCTTGACCAGGAATCCGGCGGCGCCCGCACGCAGCCCGTCGAGCACGTACTCGTCCATGCCGTAGTTGGTCAGGATCACCACATGCACCGCGGCGAGCGCCGGATCCGCGGCGATCCGCCGGGTGGCCTCGATCCCGTCGAGCACGGGCATCTGGATGTCGATCAGCACGACATCGGGCAGATGCCGCCGTACGAGCTCCAGGCCTTCCTGGCCGTCGGAGGCCTCGGCCACCACCTCGATGTCGTCCTCGAGCGCGAGCAGCGCGCGGAAACCGCTGCGGATCAACGGCTGGTCGTCGACGAGCAGCACTCGGATCGAGCTCATCACGCACGCTCCACGGGGAGTTCGGCCTGGACGGTGAAGCCGCGCTCGGCGCGCGGCTCGGCCCGCAGCCGGCCGCCCAGCGCGGTGATGCGTTCGCGCATTCCGAGAAGTCCGAGGCCGGGCTCGGGAGGTGTGTCGGGGTTCGCCTTGCCGTCGTCGTCGACCTGGATGACCAGGGCGCCGGGTCGGTGCTCGACGCGGACGGTGGCGGTGGACGCGGAGGCGTGCCGGACCACGTTGGTCAGCGCCTCCTGCACGATCCGGTACGCGGTACGGCCGACCGCCGCGGGCAGGTCACCGCGCTGTCCTTCGACCGTCAGCGTCACCTCGAGACCGCCGCGGCCGGCCCGCTCCACCAACTCCGCGATGTGGTCGATGCCCCGGGGCGGCGCGGTGTCGTCGTCGCGCAGCGCCTCCAAGGTGGCCCGCAGCTCCCGGGTCGCCTCGCGGCCGGCCTCCTGGATGGCGAGCAGCGCCTCGGACACCTCCTCGCCGCGTCGCCGCGCCACATGCACGGCGACCTCGGACTGGATCTTGATGATCGAGATCTGATGGGTGAGCGAGTCGTGCAACTCCCGCGCGATATGCAGCCGTTCCTCGTCCGCACGCCGTTGCGCGGCCTCCTCGCGGCTGCGCTCCGCCTCCTCGGCACGCCGCTCCGCCTGCCGCAGCGCCTCACCCGCGGCGAACGCGGCGATCAGCCAGGCCGCTTCGAGCGTGCCGCGGGCCTGGGCGAGCGCCTCACGCGCGGGCCCGTCGTGGAAGGCGAGCGCCGACAGATGCAATACGAGGATCAGTGAGACCGACCCGATGACCGTGACCAGGTGGTGGCCGGCCCGCACCGCGCAGTACACCGCGACGAGATAGGCGACGGACAGGACGTCGAACCCGGCGGCCTGATAGCCGACCGCGCACAGGCCGGTGACGGCCAGCGTCACGAGCGGCGCCCGCCGGCGCGCGACCAGTGCGAGACCGCCGGCCGCGAGCAGTGCGTAGCCGAGGAGACCCGCGCCTCCGTCGGGGGCGGGGCCTGCCAGACCCGTGCCCACCAGGAGAGCCGCCACGGCGACGGCGACCAGCCAGTCCATGGCACCCGAGGGGACACGCAGACGTCCAGTGTCCATGCGCGCACCCTAGCCCGGCGCGCCCGGCTGCCGAGTCGTGCCCGTGAAGGAGCGGACGGCTACCACGAACGCGGTATCCCCGGCGGATCTGCCACCTGCGCGGTAGCCGGATGCACCGCGGGCAGCAGCGCGAAGTGTCTGCGTCTGCGGGACGACCGGGAGCGGGCCGAGCGGGACTCTCGAAGCACACCACCCCGGCGGTCGAGCCGGAGACGAAGGAGGAGTCATGAACGCAACGCAGACCCTGATCGCGGCGGCCGACGGCGGAGTCATCGGTGACGGTCGCACCGGCGCCAACCTGGCACTCGGAGTAGGCCTGTTGGGCGTGGCGCTGGGCTGGTTTGCCCTGTCCCGCTTCGGCGGCCGCATCCGCTTCGGCAACGTACGGACCGCCGCCGTCTCCGCGATCGCCGTGGGGCTGGCCGGAACGTTCCTCGCCGTGCTGCACCTCGCCACCTCCGACGGCGGCCCCGGCACGGGCAACGGGCAGGTCGGCGCGATCGTGGCCATCCCGCTGGGTCTCGTCGCCATGGCCTTCGGCGGACGGGTCCTGACCCGCACCCGCGGTGGTGCCCAGGCCCGTCGGTGACGCCGATGCGACGCGATCGAGGCCGTGCTCCGCCCACCGGGCGGAGCACGGCCTCGTCGTGCGAGCCGCTGCCCCGACCGCAAGTGCCGCTCCCTCAGTGCATCTCACGCCGCCCCGGTCCGCCCGAACGCCCCCCGCAGCAGCGCCCGAAGCGTCCCTGCGGCCGCATCCTTCTCCTCCGCGCGGTACACCACCGAGATGGTCCGCCTGAGCGTCGACGGTTCAAGTCGCCGTACACCCACGGGAGTCGACGCCATCCGCGCCACCATCTCCGGCACGACCGCCACCCCGAGCCCCGCACTGGCCAGGGCGCAGACGACGGCGTACTCGGGGGTCTCCATCACCACCGAGGGCACCGCCCCGGCCGCCGCCAACGCCGCTTCCACACCACGCCGCCTGGGATGATCCGGCGCCATGGAGATCAGCGGCTGCCCGGTGAGCCCGGCGAGCGGCAACCGGTCCGCCCCGGCCACGAGCACATGCCCCGGCGCCGTCACGAGGACCAGCTCCTCGACGAGCAGCACCTCCGCCCGTACGGAACGCGGCAACGGCTCCGGATCGGCGGGCTCATAGGTGTGGGTCAGGGCCAGGTCCACCTCGCCGTCCGCCACCGCCGCCACCCCGGCCGGGGGTTCGTACTGCGCGACGGCCAGCTCCACATCGGGATGCGCCCGCCGGAACGCACTGAGCGCCGGCGGCAGCAGATGGATCCCCGCCGTGGGAAAGGTCCCGATCCGCAGTCGCCCGCCGGACAGTCCGGACAGCTGCGCCAGTTCGTGCCGCGCCCGGTCCAGCTCGTCGAGCACCCGTCGCGCCCGCGCGACCAGGAGCTCACCGGCGGCCGTCAGACGTGCGCCGCGGTGATGCCGTACGAGCAGCGTGGTGCCCGCCTCCCGCTCCAGTTTGGCGAGCTGCTGGGAGAGCGCGGGCGCGGTGTAACCGAGGCGCTGAGCGGCCCGGGTGATCGAGCCCGCCTCCGATACGGCGACGAGGGCGGCCAGGCGGGTGGGGTCGTACATGGGGCCAGCCTAAAGCAGTGCTTAAGGCAGACCTTGAAGATTGCAAGTACCTGCTGAAGGCTGAACAGCGGCAGGCTGAACGTCATGGATGCCACGCTGCTCGCCTTCACCCTGCTCGCCGCGGGCCTGGTCGCCCTGCCCGGAGCGGACTTCGCCGTGGTCGTACGCGGCGCTCTCGCCTCCCGCAGAGCCGGGCTCGCCTGTGCCTTCGGAATCGCCGCAGGGCTGCTGCTGCACACGGTGCTCGCGGTGGCGGGTGTCGCGGCGGTCCTCGCGACCCTGCCGACGCTCTTCCGTGCCCTGCAGCTGGTCGGCGCCGCCTACGTGCTTTATCTGGGCATCCAGGCCCTGAACTCGCTGCGCCGCCCCCGCTCCGACTCCTCGGGCGAGACGGTCACGTCTCCCGGGCTCACCGCCGCGTCGGCCCTGCGTCAGGGGTTTCTCACCAACGCCCTCAACCCGAAGGCGTCGATCACCTTCCTGAGCATCCTGCCGCAGTTCGTCCCCGACCAGGGCTCCGCGCTGCCGCGCACCCTGCTGCTCGCGACGATCGTGGTGGTCCTGGCGCTGCTCTGGTTCCCGCTGGTCGCGCTGCTCGTCGACCGGCTGGGCCGGTTCCTGCGCCGGCCGCGGGCCGCGCGCGCCGTCGAGGCCGCCACCGGGATCGCCCTGACGGCGCTCGGACTCGGGCTGCTCATCGCGCCGTTGGCCGCCTGACGGCCTGCCTCCCGTATACCGGGAGGCAGGCCTCACGTACTCAACTCGGCCAGGCGGGGCAGCTGTTCAGCGCACCCGCCCGTACCACACGCTCCTGGTCCAGATCTTCTCCAGACGCACCTTCGAACCGGGCTTCGGGGAGTGCCAGATACGGCCCTTCCCGGCGTATATGCCGACGTGGTAGACATTCCGGCCCGAGTGGAAGAACACCAGATCGCCGTGTGTGCGCTGGCTCGCCCGGATGTGCCGGGTCTTGTTGTACTGGGCCGCTGCCGTACGCGGCAGCTTCTTGCCCGCGCGCTTGTACGAGTAGAGCGTCAGCCCGGAGCAGTCGAAGCGGCGTGGTCCCGTGGCTCCGTACTTGTACGGCGACCCCTTCTTGGACGCGGCGATCTGTACGGCCTTGGTGGCCGCTGTCGCGGCCTCGGACTCGCTTGCTGCTCCTGGTACGAGAACGGTGCCGCCGACAACCGCGAGCGTGAGCGCCGAAGCGCTCCCGGCCCGCGTGATCAGAGACGGAACACGATGACGCGCAGTCATGCGCAACCCTTCGTCAGCCGCCTGTGAAGGATGACCTGTCGGATTCGGGCCAACGAAGATGCCCGGCCGCCTTCCCGTCACGGCTCGACTGCCGCGCCGGTCCGGCGACTTCACCCCAAGGGGCCGTGGTCCTGTCGTGGCGACAGGTCCCGATACCCCGTACTGCCTGGGTCCTCCACTCCTGCCGAACCACCGATGTCGACCTGGCATCCGGGCGGCGGCAGGACTCAGCGTCCGCCCGGACCGCCCCGCCGCTGCGGCGGGGGCTTGTCGTCGGAAGGGATCTTCACGCACCGCACGGTCGATTTCCGAGTAGAAACGGCTGTTTGTGAGGCTCCTCACGGCTGACCCGTTCGGGTGGACAAGGGTTGGTTACGCGCAGAGATCGGCGCCCCGACGACGCTCGTACCAGCGGCGGAATGAATCATTCCGGCTTGCGCGTACAGGTCTGGCGCAACATTTCTCGTACATGTGGCGTCGACCTGATTACGCCATCAGGGGGAGCGCGATTGGCCTAGCAGACGGCGCCCGCAGACGCCTCTCAACCCCCGCGAGCACGCATCCCTCAACTCGCGGAAGCAGGCGCCTCCTCAGTCCACGGAGGCGGGCGGCACCGAGACCCGTTCGCTGCGCCGCTCGCCGTCGAGCGTCCGCAGCGCCCGCGCGAGGGTCTCCGCATGCACCTCGTTCTCACCCCGGCGATGCATCGCGTCCAGCGCCTCGCGCAACTGCACCGCCTTCGCGACCAGGGCCTGGGCGGCGCGCAGACCGCTGTAGGTGTCGCGCCCGCGCGCGGGGTTGATCCGGCCGAGCAGATCGACGACTTCCAGATAGCGGTCGATCAACTCGCCCTCGGCGCGCGTCAAAGCGGGCAGCGGTGGCGGTTCGGGCGGCCACATCGAAGCCTCACCGGCCATCGGCGGCAAGGGACTTACGGCTCGGCACGATCCGGTCGACCAGTCCGTAGGCGAGAGCCTCGGACGCGTCGAGGACCTTGTCCCGCTCGATGCCGGCGGACACCTCGTCGCGGGACCGTCCGGTGTGCCGCGCGAGCATCTCCTCGAACAGGGCTCGCGTGCGCAGGAGTTCATGGGCCTTGATGGCCAGGTCGCTGGTCTGCCCCTCGACGGCCCCGGTGAACCGGGGCTGCTGCAACAGCACCCGCGCCCCGGGCAACGCCGCCCGCTTGCCCGGCGTACCGGCCGCGAGCAGCACGGCCGCCGACGACACGGCCTGCCCCAGGCAGACGGTCTCCACGTCACAGGAGACGAAGCGGATCGTGTCGTAGACGGCGCTCATCGCACTGAACGAGCCGCCGGGGGAGTTGATGTAGAGCGAGATGTCCCGGTCGGGCGCCGCGTGCTCCAGATACATGAACTGCGCCATCACGTCGTTGGCCGAGGTGTCGTCGATCGCCGTCCCGAGAAAGACGATCCGCTCCTCGAGCAACTTCGCGTAGGGGTCCTGAGTGCGCACCCCCTGACTGGTCCGCTCGGTGAACTCCGGCAGTACATAGCGGGCTGTCGGACTCTTCCGGTTCATGGCATGCCTCCGCTCAAGAGGTCGGCGCGGGAGGGCCACCCTCACGCCGTTCTGTAAAAAATGTACAGGACGTACGTGACGTTAGAATGGGGTCATGGCCTACGAGATTCCGGTGACGCAAGCCCGGGCAGAGCTCGCCGACCTCATCAACCGTGTGGTGTACGGGGGCGAGCGCGTCGTCGTCACCCGGCACGGCAAGCCGCTCGTCGCGCTGGTCTCGGCCGAGGATCTGGCGAAGCTGGAGGCGCTGTCGGCGTCCGAGGAGGAGCCGGTGGTCAGCTCGGTGTCACGTGTCGCGACCGCGGCACCGTCGACCGCGGCGGAGCAGCAGCGGTTCGGGATCGCCGCCGAGCATCGGGGGCACGGGGCTTCTTAGCGGTTCGCCCGGCAGATCCACCGCAGTTGGCGGTTCACCCGCCACATCCGCCGCAGCCACCACAGCTGCTGCCGCAGCTGTCACCGCCCCCGCCCCCGCAGCC
>NZ_JAAKZW010000109.1 GCF_011044995.1 Streptomyces mesophilus
ACCCAGAACTTCCCCGCCCGCTACGCCACCCGCGACATGACCTTCGGCGGACAGCCCATACGCGCCGGCGACATGCTCATCCTCGGACTCGCCGCCGCCAACGCCGACCCGCAGATCCTGCCGCCCGACGGACAACCCGTCGTGGGCAACCGCTCCCACCTCGCCTTCAGCGCAGGCCCGCACACCTGCCCCGCCCAGGACCCGGCCCGGCTCATCACCCGTACCGCCATCGACACGATCCGCCACCGGCTGCCCGACCTCGAACTGGCCGTCCCCGAGAGCGAACTCGAGTGGGTCAAGTCCCCGTGGAGCCGGGGTCTGGCCAGCCTCCCCGTCCGTTTCAGTACCCCTCATCCACGTACGGCACCGCCCCGGCACACGCCCGCGGCGCACAGCGGTCCCTCCCGATGAGCGGCGTCCCGCGTACCCGTCCCACTTCCACCAACTGACCATCAGGAGCCCCTCGTTGGACACTTCTCCGGCGCAGACAGAGCGCACGCCTCAGCCCTCGACCGCTGCTGCGCACCGCATGGACCCGGCCGGCGGCTGCCCGCACGCGGCCAACGCCCGGCTGCTCGCCCAGGGCGCGGTCGCCTCCGTGGTGCTGCCCGGTGAGGTGGAGGGCATGGCCGTCCTCGGGCACGACGCGCTCAAGGAGTTCCTGGCCCACCCCGATGTCGCCAAGAGCGCCGCCCACTTCGCCGCCCTGCAGGCCGGACAGATACCCGAGGGCTGGCCGCTGAAGACGTTCGCCACGGTGCAGGGCATGACCACCGCGGACGGCGCCGATCACAAGCGGCTGCGCTCGCTGATGAGCCGTGCCTTCACCCCGCGCCGTATCGAAGCGCTCCGTCCGCGCATCGAGGAGCTGACCTCGGGTCTGCTCGACAACCTCGCCCGCGCGGCCGAGGCCGGCGACGGTGTGGCGGACCTGCGCACCCACTTCGCGCTGCCGCTGCCGATGGGCGTGATCTGCGAACTCCTCGGCGTGGACGAGGAACACCACGCCCGTCTGCACCACCTGTCCAACCAGATCGTCGCCACCGACATCGGCCCCGAGCAGTCCCTGGCCGCGAACCGGGAGATGGTCGAAGTCCTCGGCCAGGTCGCCGCCGCCCGCGCCGAGAACCCCGGCGACGACCTCACCTCCGCCCTGATCGCCGCCCGCGACGACGACGGTGGCCGGCTCAGCCCTCCCGAACTCATCGGCACCCTCATGCTGATGATCATCGCCGGGCACGAGACCACTCTGAACCTGATCACCAATGCCGTACGGGCCTTGTGCACGCACCGCGACCAGTTCGACCTGATCATCTCCGGCAAGGCGAGCTGGGCGGACGCGGTCGAGGAAACCCTGCGCTGGGACAGCCCGGTCAGCTTCTTCCCGTTCCGCTACCCGACCCGCGACCTCACCTTCGACGGCACGGTCATCCCGCAGGGCACCCCGGTGCTCGCCGGCTACTCCGCCGCGGGTCGCGACGCGGGAGCCTTCGGCCCCGACGCGGACCGCTTCCGCGTGGACCGCGACCGCACCAACCGGCACCTGTCCCTCGGCCACGGCGCGCACTACTGCCTCGGCGCCCCGCTCGCCCGTATGGAAGCGACCACCGCCCTCGAGCAGCTCTTCACGCGCTTCCCCGACCTGGACCTCGCCGTCCAGGAGACCGAACTGCCGCGCCACGCCTCCTTCGTCGGCAACAGCGTGCAGCGCCTTCCCGTCCGGCTGAGCTGAGCGGACCGGCCGGCGCATTACCGCCGGTGGATGAGCGGCAGGCCCTGTCTGCCGCTCATCCACCGGCCGTATCCGCGGACGCCGATGGACGGCGTCTTGTTTCCGCTAATGTGCGATCCGGGCCTCCATGGAGTCCCTTCCCTCGCTAATCGAGAGAGATATTTGCGGGAAAGGTATGCAGGGATGGTCACGGTCGAGGCTTTCTTGGACACGGCGCTGGAGATCACCGGGGTCACCGGTGTCGCAGTCGTCGACTTCCAGCAGCGCAGAGTCCTGGGCTCCGTGGATCGCGACAGCGGTCTGGACATGGACAAGGTCGCCTACGGCGACAGCGATGTCATGCGCGCCAAGCTGTACACGCTGGAACTCCTCGGCTACCGGCCGGACAGCGTCGAGGACATCCTGATCACCCTCGAACGCGAGTTGCACATCATCCGGCCCCTGCTGCGCCTTCGCGAAGGCGGCATCTTCGTCTACCTGGTCGTGGATCGTGAACAGGCTCTGCCGATCGAGGAACTCCGCAGCCGGATCCGCGCGTTGGAACCCCTCCTTGAGCTGTAGCGGCTCATGTCTCGCCGACGGAACTTACCCTCTAGTAAGGTGGCGGGATCTTCCAAGGAGGGGCATGTCACCGTCATCTCGATCCCCGCTCTACCTGGCCGGATTGCTCGCGGGGGCAGCGGTGGCACATGCGGCCGTGCCACGGCAGTTCGACGCGATCGTTCCGCGGGTACTGCCCGGTTCGGCCCGCACCTGGACCTACGCCAGCGGCGCTGTCGAACTCGCTCTCGCGGCCGGCCTGCTCGCACCGCGGACCCGCCGTAAGGCCGCGCTTGCCACGGCGGGTTTCTTCGTCGCGGTGATTCCCGCGCATGTACAGATGGCCTCCGACTGGAGGCACCGCCCCGCGGCGCTCAAGGCCGCCGCTTTCGTACGGCTGCCGGCGCAGGTTCCGCTGATTTGCTGGGCCCTCAATGTGGCGAAGAACTCGGAGGGACGCTCATGAAGACGCGGATCGAAGTCGGCGACAAGGTGGACGACTTCACGCTGCCCGACGAGACCGGTACGCCCCGCACGCTCAGCGAGCTGCTTTCGCAGGGACCGGTGGTGCTGTTCTTCTACCCCGCGGCCCTCACCTCCGGCTGCACCGCGGAGGCCTGCCACTTCCGTGACCTCGCCGCGGAGTTCACGGCCGTCGGCGCACAGCCCGTCGGCATCAGCGCCGACCCCGTCGCCCGCCAGCAGGAGTTCACCGAGCGCCACGGGCTCGGTATGCCGTTGCTGTCCGATCCCGACGGAACCGTACGGGAGAAGTTCGGCGTCGCCCGCGGCTTCTCCCTCCTCCCGACGAAACGCATCACCTTCGTGATCGGCACCGACCGCACCGTACTCGAGGTGATCCGCAGCGAGATCCGCATGGGCGTCCACGCGGACCGGGCCCTGGCCGCCCTTCGCACGCGAACGTAGGACCGAGCCCGCCTCACCCAAGTCACATTTCCTGGCCGGCTTTGTACAGGGCGCGGGTGATGCGCTTGTGCAGGCCGGCCTGCGGTTCGCCTGGTGCGGTCGGTGCCGCGTCGATGATGACCTCGGCCAGATCGCGCAGCTTGGTGTTGGTGTGCTGGGAGTGGCGGCGCAGCACCCGGAACGCGAGGTCGGCATCGATGCCGTACAGCGCCATCAGGATGCCGCGGGCCTGGTCGATGGTCGCCTGCGTGGCTCGCGCGCGCTCGATGTCGCGTTCGGCGGTTTCGTTGGCCTCCTGAGTGACCGGGTGGGTGATGTCGATGAAGAAGCCGCGCAGGGTCACGACGACACCCTCGTCGTCGAGGCGTCCGTCACCGACGACCACGACCTTGAGGTCGCGGTCGGCGGCGTCGAGGATGCGGTGGTAGCAGGCGAACGGCTCCCCGGTTTCGCGGGCCGCGGCGAGGATGCTGTCGATGCGTTCCGCGTCGTCCGGATGCTGGTGCTTGCGCAGGAGCCGGCTGCTCGGTGTGACCGCGTCCGGTTCATAACCGTGCAGCCGGTACATCTCGTCGGACCACCACCAGGTGTCCTCGGCGAGACGGTGGACGAACACGCCGGTCACTTCACCGGTGTTGTCCGAGGGATCCGGGGTCAGCTCCACTGCGATCAGCCTCCCTGCGTCCCCGTGGTGCGAACAATGTGCCGATGGGTGCGCGAGCACCTTCCGGCCTGTTCCCAAAGGGTAGACAGTCGATCACCATGCGGACATCCGTTCGGCGGTTTCGGTGCAGGCGTACACCGTGTGCCCTTCGGATCAGCTGGTCGTGGCCGCGGGCCGGGTGGGGGCGACGGCGACCGGTGTGCCGGTGGTGGATCCACGGGGGGCGCTGTGGAGGATGGCCCGTTCGGCGGCGGTGGCCTGTTCGGCCCACTCGGGCGCCAGGGCCGCGTAGGTGGTGACGTCGTGCCAGTGGCCCTGGGTGTGGAACAGCTGGCGCAGCGTGGCCTCGGGGTGGAGGCCGGCGGCGTACATGACGTCTTGCATACGGGTGTGGTCGGCGCGGTGTCCGGCCCAGATGCGGTGCAGGCCCAAGGGTCCGAATCCGTACGCCATCAGCAGGCGGCCCGCTTCGTGACCGTGGCCGCGGACGGGGGAGTCGGGCAGCAGCACCAGGCTGGTGAGCATGGCGTTGCGGCCGTACTCCTCGACGAGCAGGCCCATGGTGCCGACCATGGTGTCCTGGCCGGGCGGGCAGACGGCCAGGGTGTGTCTGCGGCGGGGGTGGGTGTAGGGCTGGGCGAGGTGCCGGGCGAAAGCGTCCTGGGCCTGGCGGGCGTCCATGCGGTCGATACCGAGGTAGCGGGTGAGCAGCCGGTGGGTGTGGATGCGTTCGAAGGGCGCCAGGTCGGTGGCGCGCAGTTCGCGCAACCACAGGTGTTCGCCGTGCAGTTCGGGCAGGTGGTTCACCGGGCGGCTCCTGCCGTCGTGAGCCCGAGACCTGCCGCGTCGTCCCCATCCCGGGGCGCGATGAGGGTTTCGAGGTCCACGTAGTAGCGGCCGGATGCGACTGGCGCGCCGAGCAGGATGCGGCGTGCGGTGTCGGTGACCAGGGCGCCGCCCAGCATGACGCCGCTGGCGAGCTGGGGCCAGCTGGACAGGGTGTCGCCGATGCGGGTGAGGGCGTCGGTCATGGCCGGGCTGAGGCGGCTCTCGTCGCAGATGCGCAGCAGGTAGGCGAGGGTGTCGGCGGCGTCGAGTTCCTGCACCTCGCGGGCGCTCAGGTCCGCGCCGCGTCCGTGGAACAGCGGCCGCTCCGGCTCGAGGTCGAAGCGTTCGACGTCGAGCAGGCCCCGGTCGTTGGCGTCCATGAGGACCGGGACGCGGCGCCTGCGGGCGTGTTCGCGGGCGGCCGTCTTCACCCAGGGCGTGTCGCATTCCTCGACGAGCAGGTCGAGCGGGTGCTCCTGGTCCCCGAAAAAGGACTCGATGGTGTCGTCGGTGAGCCCCTCATGCCAGAGCTCGATGTCGAGGTAGGGGTCGATCTCGTACATCTGCCGGGCGCACAACACGGTCTTGGGCAGGCCCAGATGGTGGACTCCGGCCCGCAGCCGGTTGAGGTTGCTCAGGGAGAGGGTGTCGAAGTCGGCGAGGCGGAACGATCCGCCGATGCCTTCCATCGCGCAGGTGAGTGCCGCACTGTTGCCCACCGAGAGACCGATCACGGCGATCCGCCGCTCGAGCAGACTCTGCTGCTGGGCGGCCGTGATCTTGTCGCGGTTACGGTCGGTGCGCACCCGGCGGAACTCATGGCGCGGGAGCAGGTGCACCAGCCGCCCGGACCACGGATACCAGGCCCAGGTGCCGTAGCGACTCGGTTCGACGCCGTCGGTCAGCTCCTGTACGGCGGCGTCGAGTTCGGGCCCCGCCAGGTGGTCGCCGGGGCGCAAGCAGCGCGCCAGCTCGACGAGTTGCTCGTCGATGCGGTCGTGCATCTCGCGTACGGCGCCGGAGGCGAGCAGGGCCTTGAGTGCGGAGCGGTCGTCGGCCTCGGCGGGCCGCCACAGGACGGGCCGGACAGTGGCCTGGTGCCTGGTGTGTTCGGGCGCGGGGCAGGGCCCGTTCCCCGGAACGTCGGTAAACGAATCGATCACGAGGCGGAAACTACCAGCGGCCGATCTTGGAAAGCCCTTACGCGCGGGAGGGCATACGGTCGAATTCATGCGCGGACTTTCACTACCTCGCGCCCCCTGGAAACCTGTCCAGCAAAGGGCCGTTGGGCCAGGGGAGTGGCGCGACCAAAGAGTGATGTGCTTATCGTCTCGGCCCTGATTTACGCGTTTCCGGCCATCGGGCCGGGCGATGCCCCCGCCGCACGCAGCGGAGGCATCTGCCCGTCTCTGCCCGTCTGCCTAGAGCGGTTCGTCCCCGCCTGCCGCCCAGGACAGCATGGCCGCGGGGTCGGCGTGAGCGGCCTGGCGACGGTAGGTGTCATAGGTGCCGGCGCCGACCAGCTGGCGTGCGGTGCTCTCGCCCGCCTCGCGCAAAGGCTGCACATCCGGTGCGCCGCGTTGGGGGTGGCCGACCGCGTCCCACAGCCGCTGCCCCGCGCCGGAGGCCAGTGCCGCGGAGCGGCCGTCGCCGTCCGCGGAGAACGACGCGGCCAGCATGTCCAATCCCAGGGCGATCCCGAAGGTGTCGCCTATCTGCTGCTTGGAGTTGAGCATCGAGCGGGCGTGTTCCAGGGCGACTTCGCTGTGCTGCTCCCGTAGCGCGATCACGCACAGCTGGTAGTCGGTGTAGGACCGGATCCAGTGTTCGCCCATGGCCACGCACTGGACGCGCAGGGCGCTGGCCGCATCTCGGCTCTGATCGAGGAGACCGAGGCCGGTGAGCGCGAACAGGCGCAGCATCCTGCACATCATCGCCGCCTGCTCGGACGGTGCGGCGGGACTGTCCCCCTCCTGTGCGTTCCGCAAGGCGTCGTCCAGGAGGTTCAGGGCCTGTTGGGCATGGCCCTGCAACAGATCACTCATGGCCTGCAAGTAGGCGGCGCGCAGCAGCCCGGACGCGTTCTGATCACTGTGGGCCAGCGCCAGACACTGGCGGGCCAGGTGTGTTCCGGTGGCGTGATTGCCTTGCAGCAGATGCGTCAACCCCAGGGCCCAGATGGCCCGTTGCCGCATCTGTGCCTGCTGCCCGCTGTCTCCGGCCTGCAGCGCTCGGGCGAGATAGTGCTGGGCGGTGTGCGCGTGGCCGCAGCAGGTCCAGTAGAAGCCGGTCAGCGTGGCCAGCTCGAGCGCCTCGTCGACGCGGTGGGCAAGGAGATGGTCGAGGGCCGCGCACAGATCGGGGTGGGCGTCCTTGATCGTGCGGTACCAGCCCGTCTGCTCGGCGCTCGTCCAAGTGGCGTCGGCCTGCCGCGCCAGCGTGAGGAAGTGGGCGGCGTGGGTCGTGGCCATCGAGTCCAGTTCCCCGAGCTGCTCCAGCCACAACCGCCCGTACTCGCGCACCGTGTCGAGCAGCAGATAGCGGTCGTCGCGCTGGGTGACCACCGACTTGTCCACCAGGCCCGCGAGCGCGACCTCGACGTCGCGCACGGACAGGGGGCCGCCGGCGCACAGCGCCGCAGCCATCGGCCCGTCGAAATGCCCGAGCACGATCGACAGCCGGGCCCACAGCAGCCGTTCCTTGGGGGTGCACAGTTCGTGACTCCACCCCAGCGCGGTGCGCAGCACATCGTGCCGGCGCGGCGAGGCGGGATGTACTTGATCTGTTTCCTCGCGGCTCAGATCGTTGCGGGGATGCTGCAGAAGCTCCTCGATACTGCTGTGGCGCAGCGCCCCGGCGGCCAGCTCCAGGGCCAGGGGCAGACCGTCGAGGTAGGTGCACAGGTCGGTCACCCGGTTCAGCTCACCAGGCTCGGGCAACACGCCCATCTGGGTCGCACGCTGCAGGAACAGTTCCGCGGCATCGGTCGCGACCGGCAGCGGCTCGACCGGCACCACGTACTCGCTGTCGAGGTGGAACACCTCCCGGCTGGTCGCCAGGATCGTCAGGTGCGGGCACTGATCGAGCAGGATCTCCACCAGCCGACGGCAGGCTGGCAGCACATGCTCACAAGAGTCCAGAACGATCAGCAGATCGCGGTCACCGATCCACTGGCAGATGACGTCCAGCGGCATCCGGGGCGTGTGATCGGACAACCCGCACGCATCCGCGACCAGCGCCGCGAGCATCCGCTCGTCGGGCAACTGCCACAGATCGGCCCAGCTGCTCTCCCCGCCGCCGGCGGTCTGCTCGACCTCCACCACCCGCCGGGCCAGACGGCTCTTGCCGACCCCGGCCACACCGGTCAGCGTGATCAGCCGATGCACCTTCAACGCGCTCTGTAAATCGGCCAGTTCCCGATCCCGCCCGATGAACACAGCCACCCTCCCCGCCTGTACGACCAGGTCCGCCTGCCGCCACGCACCGTCCGCGTACGACGACTCCATACAACGTCCGCGTACGACGAACCGCACATCCGCGCGGCGGAATGCATGCCGCGGCACGAGGCCGAACCCCTTCCACAACCTTGCAGGCATCCTGGCAGCCCTGCCCCCCTCACGGAATAGCGAAGTCGCAAACTCAGGGGGCGCGGACGGGCAAAGGGAGCTCGAAGGGCGGCCACGCCCAGGGACGCAGAGGCGGACGTACGAGAGGCGGCCGGTGACGCGCGAGCACGCGTCACCGACCACGTCGGCTATGGCAGAGGCCGGAACGGACGTACGTCAGGGCCGTCCTGCCTCCAGCACGAGTTAGTTACTCACAAGCCGCCGATGAGCGCGCCGCCGGGCCGAATTGCTGTGGCGCGACGGGCTGCGCGGAGTCGAGGACCCGAGCGAGGTCGGTTGCCGTCCTGCCGGCCATCTGCTCCTCCAGAACGCCGCTGGACGTGTCCGCGAGAGCACGGGCCTGAGTGGCCGACTGGTTCTTTCCTTCGCTCTCGCCCTGGCCGAGGACACCACCGTCGAAGGGCATGGTGGAACCGGTGCCCAGACCGCGCCAACCGGCGGGAACACTGTCGCCTTCGCTGCACCTGGCGGGTTCCCACTGAATGGCCATGACGTACGTGTGGCCGAGCTCGAGCCGGGAGTCGCCTTCCCCTGCCATCTTGATGCGGTTGGCGGTGCTGCCGTCCTTGAAGTGCCAGCCGTAGGCGGTCCAGGCGAAGGCGGAAGGTGCTGTGGTCGCGCCGGGACGCGACCACAGGACATCGCCCACGCGTAGTTCTACGTTGCGCAGCAGCAGCCCCTCGCCGCGCTGGAGTTCGGTCTGGGCGGGGGCGATCTCCTTCTCGGAGACGGGCGTGACCACGACGACGTGGTCGGCGTAGGTGACCCAGTCGGTGGCGGTCTCGCTCGGCCGGCGGTCACTGCCGTGCGCGATGGTGATCTCTTCAGGCTTCGCCTGAGCCGTGGCCTCGGTGTCGGTCTGCCGGTTCGCGAAGATCGCGGCTGTCAGCGCAACGGTGACGATGCTGACCAGGGCGATCATGCGCAGGATGTGTCTCATGCGGTGCGTCTCCCGTCAGTAAGCGCCGTTGATGTTCTCTTTGTTGTTCGCGCCGAGCCGGTCCCCATAGGACGTCTCTTTCTTCATGCAGCCCAGAGCGCTGTTCTGGTTGCCGAGCGCGGGAGAAGCGTTCTGGCCGTGCAACAGCCCGACCGCGTGGCCCGTCTCATGGCAGGTGAGCCCCGGTGTGTAGCTGCCGGCACCTTCGATACGGACGTACTGCTGGTCGCACTCGAAGGTGCCGGCGGCGTCGTTGCACCAGGTGATGCCTTCGTTGCTGCCCGGGACGCCTTGCTCCTGGTAAATGATGTCCGTCTCGCTGCTTCCCGAGAACGACGGCGAGAAGGTCACGCTGACCGAGAGATCGGTGGGCTGGTACTCGGCGGACATCATGTTGACGAGGGTGTCGAAGTCGCCTGCCTCGAGCTGGTTGTCGCCCGCGCTGTCCGCGTAGTAGGACACCTGCGCGTTGTCGGTGCGGCAGACGCGAGCGCCTACGCCGCCGTCTCCGGGCTCGTTGCAGGCGTACGAGTAGTTGTTGGTCGGGGTGAGGTTGTCAGTGGTGGCGGCCCAGGTGATGCCGGCGGCCGTCACGATGGCGGCGACGATGAACGTGATGAGGCTGCTGGACCGGTGGGTCCATCTCGGTAAGGTCGAAAGCACGGTTCCCCTCGTCTGAACAAGTGCGTACAGGACGGACAGGAACGTGCCGCGAGGCGGACCTGCTCCGACGGAATCGTCACGCCGGCTTGGCGGATGCATGGTGTCGCTGTGGCCCCCCGCGCAACACGAGCCCCAAGTACCGCACGTACGTTCGCAGTTGGTCAATGGGGTCGGTCGATCAACCGGATCTGTGGGGTGATTCTGCGCCCGCATTCGCGCAACCTCCGCCCGGAGGTGCGCGGCCGGCTCTGACAGGGTCCGCCGCTTGGCCATCGACGAAGCCCGATCGTCGGTTAGGTCCCGGACGAGTCTCCGGGCCGCCCCCAGACAGGTCGGGGATGCAGCCATTCCCTGCAGAGTTGGATCCCTCGGGAGCCGACCGCGCGCTTGAGACCATAGCCACCGGCACTGACAACGGGTCTACGAGTGGCCCCTGATTATCCGAGCCGCCCGCGCACGGGCTTTGGTCAGGGCCTGCCCGTCCACCGTGCCGCCATCCTCATCTGGGTCCGGCGTCAGGTCATCGCCTTAGCGATCCACGACCCATTGCGCATCCCTCGGCCAGGACCCTGTCGCGACAATGCGCTCCGTAAGCCCGTATGCCACATCGATGCGGACGGTGTCGCGGTCCGGGTACTCATCGTGCTGCCCGTTGGAGAGAACGAACCCCTCGCTCGATCCCTCAGCTTCTGGGTCCACGGCATGCTCGCCGGCATCGTCCGGGCCTTCGGCCAGCACCACCATCGCCCGCTCGCCATTCGTCACGAAGGCCAGCGAGCGACCGGCCGAACTCGTCAGCCACCGGTACCGCACCAACGCAATGGGAAAGCGTGCACGCGACGGCTCGCGTGTGCCGGCGATAGCCTGCGGACGTATTCCAGAGGGGGGGGCCTGTGAGCCTTGACGCAGACCGATCGGCGCGTATCGCAGCCATGAAGGAAGTGGCCCGGCCCGTCTGGGAGGCGGCCGGCGACTCGGATGCGCTCCAGCAGTTCCTCAAGGACAACGGTTGCCACGGTGTGGAGGCCGTGTTGGTGACCATGGGGCTCTTGAACTGCGATCTTGCCGAGGCTCAGCGCGCCTTCTTCAGCGCCCCGAGCCGAGATGCTGAACGCCGCTTCCACAACCATGCTCTGGATCTGCTCGAAGAGGCCGCAGGGGCCGAGGACGCCGCGGACAGCGATGCCTGACGGCATGGACTGCACGCGCGGCCCATTGGCCCTCGCCCCTACCGAAGACCCGGGTCGGACCTTGAGCCAGGAGGCCCACATCACCGCTTGGTCACTTGCCGGGCGGGTACCAGTGCTCCATGGTCACCAATGCCGCCGCCCCTTCCAACGGATACGTACAGCCCGAAGTCGACATCCCGGCCCTGACCGAGCTGCTCGACGGTGAGTACGCCGAGATCCGTGCTCTCGTCCGCACCAACCTCGTCACGTACGCCTCCGTTCTCGAGGAGGCCGAGAGTCTCGGGTTCGACGAGTTTCGTGAGTGGGTGCGCGAGCTGGTCGTCACCATGGCGGCGACCGGGCAGACGGGCATGGGCTTTCCCGAGGAGTACGGGGGCGGGGGCGACGTCGGTGCCTCGATCGCCGCGTTCGAGACGCTCGCGTTCGGCGATCTGTCCGTACTGGTGAAGGTCGGGGTGCAGTTCGGTCTCTTCGGGGGCGCGCTCCTGCAGCTGGGCACCGAGCGCCACCACAAGGCGTACCTGCCGGATGTGATCTCCGGGAAGCTCATGGGCTGCTTCGCGATGACGGAGACCGGGCACGGCTCCAACGTTCAGGCGCTGGGTACGGTGGCCACGTACGACGCCGAGAGCCAGGAGTTCGTCATCACCACCCCTGGTGACCAGGCGCGCAAGGACTACATCGGCAACGCGGCCCGGCATGCCCGACTGGCGGTCGTCTTCGCCCAGTTGGAGCTGGACGGCGGCCGGTCCGAGGGTGTGCACGCGTTCGTCGTCCCGATCCGGGTCGACGGCGAGGTGGCGCCGGGCGTCCGTATCGAGGACGACGGACGCAAGATGGGTCTCAACGGCGTGGACAACGGGCGGATCTGGTTCGACGGGGTGCGCGTGCCGCGCGAGGCACTGCTCAACCGTTTCGCCGACGTCAGCCCCGAGGGCACCTACACCAGCTCGATCGAAAGCCCCAACCGGCGCTTCTTCACCATGCTCGGCACCCTCGTCCAAGGCAGGGTCAGCGTCGGCGGCGGCGCGGTCAACGCGAGCAAGGTCGCGCTGGCGATCGCCACGAAGTACGCGGCGCGCAGGCGCCAGTTCGAGGCGGACGCGGAGGCCGGGGAACAACTGCTCCTCGACTACGGGATGCACCAGCGCCGACTGCTCCCACTCCTCGCGCACACGTACGCGCTGCACTTCGCACAGGACGTCGTACGCACCCAGCTGCACGAGGTCTTCTCCGGCATCAAGGACGACGAGCAGGCGCGCCGGGAGCTGGAATCGCGGGCCGCCGGCACCAAGGCGCTCGCCACCTGGCACGCCACGCGCACCATCCAGGAGTGCCGTGAGGCGTGCGGCGGCGCCGGCTATCTCGCCGTCAACCGGTTCGCCGCCCTCAAGGCCGACAGCGACATCTTCACCACCTTCGAGGGCGACAACCATGTGCTGCTGCAGCTCGTCGCGAAGGGCCTCCTGACGCACTACGCGAGCGAGTTCGAGGACATGGACCAGCTGGGCATGGTCCGGTTCGTCACGGGTCTCGCCGTCGAGACGGTCATCGAGAGGACCTCGGCACACAAACTCCTCGAGCGGGTGCGTGACCTGCTGCCCGGCGGCGACGACTGGGACCAGGAGGCGGGGCTGCTCGACACCCGCTACCAGCTGGCCATGCTCCGCTATCGCGAGGAGCACATGCTCGCCGGTGTCGCCCGGCGGCTCAAGCGCGGTGTCGAGGACCAGAAGGTGCACCCGGGCACGGTGTTCTCCCGGGTCCAGGATCACGTCATCGCCGTGGCCCGCGCCCACATGGAACGCCTGGTGCTCGAGGCGTTCGCGGACAAGCTGCGGGCGATGCCCGACAGCGACAACAAGGTGGCGCTGGGTCTGCTGTGCGACCTGTTCGCCCTGACCACGATCGAAGCGGACCGGGCCTGGTTCATGGAGCACGGACGGCTGACCGTCCAGCGCTCCAAGGCCATCAGCCGCGAGGTGAACGACCTCTGCCGCAAGATCCGACCGATCGCGGTCGACCTCGTCGACGCCTGGGACATCCCCTCGGAGATGCTCCGCTCGCCCGACCTGATCGGATAGCCGGAACACGCCTCGAGGGCGGCACCGTGGTGGTGCCGCCCTCGCGTGGGTGGTCCGCGGCCCTCAGCTCTGGGGACGGCTTCCGTGGTTGGCGCCGTTCTTGCGGCGGGCCCTCTTCTTGCGGCGTCGCTTCGAGGACATGGATACCTCCGTGTGCTGGGCTGTTCCCGGTCGGTCCCGGGCGTTCAGACGCCGTCTACCCGGGAGGATGCCGCGCAATACGTGGCCTATGTCACCCGATGGGGCGGATGTATGTCCATGTGAACGGATGGCCGGTCGTGATCCATGTCACCGGCCCAGCGACAGCAGCGGGGACAGGCCGGTCGGTTCGTCCGTGAGGCAGGGGCGAGCGCGGAAGCGGGTGATCCTGAGGACGCCGTCGACCGTGCCGATCACACCGCAGGCGGTGAACTGGGCGTCCGTGTGGTGGAGTTCGGGGCGAACCTTGGTGAGGAGCTCGGCCCGCTCGGCCGCGAAGTCGCGCGGGTCGCGGCGGATCGTGTGGCGCTGGTCGTCGGGCGGATGGATGACCTCGGTGACCAGAGCGCCGATCGGTTCGGTGTGCTCGCTGCACGTCGCGACGTCGCGACGTCGCCACGTAGCCGCGCGTGAGCGCGTCGAGGGCCTCCTGCGGGGTGCGCGCGGCGGGGATCACCCGGCTCACTCCGAGCAGCAGTACGGCACGCGGGCACGCCACGGCCAACCCGGCACCCGCGATCAGCAGCACAGCGCCCGCCCCAGGAAAGCCTTCCCGGGGCGGGCGCCGTGTGGCAGGCCTTAGGCGGGGGTGATGTTCTCCGCCTGCGGGCCCTTCTGGCCCTGGGTGATGTCGAAGTTCACCTTCTGGCCTTCCTGCAGCTCACGGAAGCCCTGGGCGTTGATGTTCGAGTAGTGGGCGAAGACGTCGGGGCCGCCGCCGTCCTGCTCGATGAAGCCGAAGCCCTTTTCCGCGTTGAACCACTTCACGGTTCCAGTAGCCATGTAGTCCTCCAAGAGACTCGTGATCGGCTCCCGCACGGTGCGGAAACCGGAGGTGATCGTCCTGGCCCTCCGAGACTCTGAACAGCAAAACGCCCGTGAACTCGCGCTCACGGGCGACCGGTACTTCGGAACCATGACAGCTGAGGGTGACGCTACACGCACAGACCCCCGAACTGGCACCCCCTTCGTCAACTTCCCGTCCAGGTCGGCTGGATCTGGGGCTGTCGAGAGGGGCGTCGGGCCCTTGTTTTCGGGGCACTTCGTGACGTACGGGACTTTGCTTCCTTCGTGCCTGACGTATTCAGCCGTTGAGGTGGGCGAGTAACCGGTTTGGAGTCATACCCCCGGGTCGGGTTCGACCGGCCCCGGCTGCAGGGCGCGCACCGCCTCGAGTTGGGCGGCGAAGGCAAGGCCCAGAAAGAGGGCGATCGAGGTGAGGTAGGCCCACAGCAGCAGGGACATGAAGGCGCTGAGCGGACCGTAGACTGCATCGAACGAGCCGCTCAGGGAGAGATAGCGGCTCAGTATCCAGGTGAGCGCGGTCCACAGGACGAGGTACACGGCGGCGCCGAACGCGAGCCAGGTGTAGCCGGGTTGGCGCCGGCGCGGGGCTCGCCGGAAGATCACGCTCGCCGCGATGAGCGCGAGGACGAGACCCAGCGGCCAGCGGACCACGCTCCATACGGTGCCGGTCAGGGCGTCGATGCCGTACACCGCCGAGGCCGCCCCACCCAGAGCCTCACCGGCCACCATGAGGACGAAGCCCAGGCCCAGCGGCAGGGCGGCGGTGACGGCCATGGCGAGGCCGCGCAGGTACTTGCGGTGGAAGGGCCGGTCGCGTTCGTTGCCGTAGATGCGGTTGGCGCCCCGTTCGATCTGGCACATGGCCGTCGTGATGTTGAGCAGGGAGAACACCAGGGCCAGCCACAGCGCGGCCTGTGTCCCCTCGTCGGCGGTCCGGCGGCTGCGCGCCAACGCCTGGTCGATCACTTCGCTGCTCGTCCCGAGCGGCATGCGGTGCAGGGTCTCCTGCGCGAACCGGCCGATGCTCTCGGTGTGCAGGACGGTCGAGAGCCCGACGAAGACGATGGCCATCGGAACCAGGGCCAGGACCGTCTGCAGGGCCAGCGCCCGCGCGTGGCTGAAACCGTCCGCGTACCGGAACCGTATGAACGCATCCCGCAGCAGATGCCAGCCGCCGTAATGCCGCAGCGCCTCGTACGCCTCGTCGCCGGAGAGCTCGGGCCCCCTCATGTCCCGTGTCTCGGGGACCGTCGTCGCCGTACCCATGCACCGCCCCCGGATCCGTCGGCCGAGCACGCCGTGCGCGGGCTCGTCCGGGTCTCTGTGCCCCGGCACACCTCGCTCAATCCGGCGCGGTTTTCCGGGCGCCACGAAGCACCGGATTGTCAATGTGGCATCTGTTCACGGGCGGGGGAGGCCCATACGCTGAGCGGCTTTCGCACTCGAGGGAGGACTGGTGAACGGTCTCCGTGCGTTATTGATGTGCTTGGTGATCGCATGTGCCTCGTCGGTGGTGCCTGCTGCCGGGGCCACTGCGCCGGCGGCGCTGCCGGTGGCGGCCGCGCCGCGCTGGGAGGCGTTGCCGGTACCGCCGGTGCCGTCCGGGTCGGCGAGCGTGTCCGATCTCGCCGCCCGCGGGCCGGGCGACGCGTGGGCCACCGGGGTCGAGCACGCCACCGACGGCTACCTGTGGCCGTTGCTCTACCGGTGGGACGGCACCACCTGGAGCCGGGACACCACGTTCCCGGGCGCCGATGAGTCGGGGCATCTGGGCAAGATCCAGTTCGTCGGCGAGGAGGTGTGGATCTTCCACAGCGGTGGCGGGGGAGGCGAGATCCTGCGCTGGTCGGCGGGCAGCTGGAGCACCGTCCCGCTGCCGCAGACCCTGTGGTACTACCAGGACTTCGCCGCGGTGCCGGGCGCCGCGTGGGTGGTCGGCGAGGACGAGACCGGCCTCAAGGTCCTGCACTACGACGGCTCCCGCTGGACCACCCAGACCCCGCCGGAGGGCGTGCTGTTCTTCAGCGGGATCGAGGCGCGTGCGGCCGACGACGCCTGGGCCATGGTGGACCGCACCGACCAGGGCAGCCAGATCCTGCGCTGGGACGGCACCACCTGGCGCGACGTGGCCGTGCCGGTGCCGTCGGGCGGCAACGTGCACACGATCCTGCTGGAACCGTCCGGCCGGGCCACACTCGGCGGCATGCGCTCCGTCGACGGCGCGTCCCGCACCTTCCTGATGACCTTCAACGGGCGCACGTGGCGGACCACTTACCCGCCGCTCGGCGAGACCTACACCTACGGCATGGCGCGCGGCCCGGACGGTGCGCTGTGGCTGCCGATGCGCAGCGAGCGCGCCTTCCAGTCGAAGTACGCGCGGGTGGACGGCGCCCGCACCACGTTCTCGTACGGGCCGGAGCGCACGAACGCGATCGACGTCCAGCCGCGTGTCCTGGCGAGGGCCGGGGCTTCGCTGCTCGCGTTCGGGATCGTCGAGATATACGGCTCGAGACCGACTCTGATGAGCGAACGGCTGGGAGGCTGACATGGCACGTCGATTACTCGTTACGGTTGTCGCCGCCGTCATGGCCGTCTTGGCCGTGATGACACCGGCCGCGGCCGATACGTCGTCCTGGGTGCACGTTCCGGTCCCGGCCGAGGTACGCCCCCAGGCCGCGCTGAACGAGGCCGTGGCGTTCGGCCCCGACCGGGCCTGGGCGGTGGGCGCCGATGCGGTGGGCCGCCAGGCGCCCGGCTTCCCGCTGATGCTGCGCTGGGACGGCGCCGCATGGCAGCGCCAGACGCTGCCCGGCATCGACTGGCAGGGCGAACTCCTCTCCGTCGCCGGCATCGCACCGAACGCCGTATGGGCCGTCGGCCGCGACTCCGCCGGCACCAGCCGGCTGCTCCGCTACGACGGCACCACCTGGCGCGAGAGCCGCGCGCCGCGTGGCGTGCGCCTGGACAAGATCGTCTCCGGTGGCGGCGAGACCTGGCTGCTCGGCGGCCGGGACGGCGGACAGGCGCTCCTGCGCTGGGACGGACGCGCATGGCGGGACCTGCCCGTGCCACCGGGAGCCGTGTACGGCCTGCACATCCTGGCGGCCGACGATGTCTGGGCCGCCGGCGCCGCCACCAACGGTGCGGCGGTGTCGCACTGGGACGGACAGGCCTGGCAGCAGACGATCGTGGACGGCGGCCCGCGCGCGGGCGTGGGCAGCATCCTCGCGGTGTCGCCGACCGAGGTATGGGCAGGCGGCACGGCAGGCTTCATCGGCGGGCCCATCGGCCGGCCGATCCCACCCCTGCTGATGCGCTTCGACGGCCAGACGTGGAGCCGAGTGGCGCTGCCCGCAGACTTCGGCTCGGTCAGCTCCTTCGCAGCCACCGACACCGGCCGGCTGGGCTGGGTCGCGATGTCCAACTCGATGAAGTGGGCCCCGCCGGGCAGCTCCCCGCCGCTGGAGCCAGGCCCGGACTTCCTCGCCTGGGACGGCCAGACGTTCACCGGCCACAGCGAACCGGCAGTACCGGGGGAGCGCGACTCCTCGGTGCTGCGGCTCGCCCCCGTACCGGGCACGAGCACGGTGTGGTCGGTCGGCCGCGCCGCCGGCCCGGAGAGCACCTTCGCTCCGCGCATCCTGCGCTTCGGCTGAGCGGACAGCCGGGGACGCGTCCGGAGTGGACGCGTCCCCGGCTATCCGGCCGACACGGCTCGACCGACTGTCTCCGGGGAGCCGCCGCCTCCGGGGAGCCGCCGCCTGCTCACTCACCGGGCAGCTCGCCGCTGTGTGGTGCTCCGCGGCCGGCGGCCTCAGTCGCCCGGCAGTGCGCGGAAAGGCGTGGGCGCGGCCAGGATCCCGCCGTCGACCCGCAGCGTCGTCCCGGTGATCCAGGAGGCGTCCTGGGAGGCGAGGAAAGCGACAGCAGCCGCGATGTCCTCCGGCTCCCCGACCCGCCCGAGCGGATACAACGCCCGTATGGCCTCGAGCTGTTGGTCGCGGCCGGCCCAGGCCGCGGTGCGCACCGTGCCCGGAGCGACCAGGTTGACGCGCACCCCGCGCGGGGCGGCGTGATCGGCGAGGGTGCGGGTCAGGGAGGCGAGCCCCGCCTTGGCCGCGCTGTAGCCGTGATTCCCGAAGGACGCCTCACCGTTGACCGAACCGATGTTCACGACGGCGCCACGACCGGAGGCCGCCAGATGCGGCATCGCCGCACGAGCGCACCGGAAGGCGCCGCTGAGCGTGACATCGAGATCGCGCTCCCAGACCTCATCGGACTCGTCCTCGAACAACGTCGCGTCCATCCCGCAGGAGGCGGCGTTGTTGACCAGGACATCGAGCGTGCCGAGGCGCTCCACGGCGTACGCCACCGCCGCCTCCACGGACGTACGGGATGCCACGTCACACCCCAACGCCCAAGCATCCGCGCCCTTTTCACGCAACGCACGGGCCGTCTCCTCAGCCGCGGACTCGTCCACATCCGTCAGCAGCACCCGCCCGCCCTCCTGGGTGATGCGCCGCGCCGTGGCCGCGCCGATCCCGCGGGCCGCCCCAGTAATCAGTACGCCGTGTCCCTCGAATCGCCTCATCGGGAACCTCCGTGGATACTCCGCCCTTTAGGGCGGAGAGGAAACGGCCTCCTGCGGAGCAGGGAAGGGAGCGGGGTTTCGCCCCCTGAGCGAAAGGCCGAGCTTTGACCCGCAGGTTTGTTCTTCACCTGTAGGCGCACTAGTTTGTGAGCGTGGCCGCGAACCATGTGAAGCGGGCGTTTAAGTACCGCTTCTCTCCGACCGATGCGCAGGCAGCCGAGTTGTCGCGCACGTTCGGCTGTGTTCGGAAGGTCTACAACCTGGCGCTCGCCGCCCGTACACAGGCGTGGACGCGGCAGGAGCGTGTGAACTACAACGCCACCTCGGCGATGCTGACGGCGTGGAAGAAGACCGAGGAGCTGGCGTTCCTCAATGACGTCTCCTCCGTGCCGCTCCAGCAGTGCCTGCGGCACTTGCAGACGGCGTTCACCAACTTCTTCGGCAAGAGGGCCAAGTACCCGCGCTTCAAGTCGCGGAAGAAGTCGCGGAAGTCTGCCGAGTACACAACCAGCGGGTTCCGCTTCCGTGACGGCAAACTGACTCTCGCGAAGATGCGCGAGCCGTTGGACATCTGCTGGTCCCGACCGCTTCCCGAAGGGATGTCGCCGTCCACGGTGACCGTCTCCCAGGACGCGGCAGGGCGCTGGTTCGTCTCGATGCTGTGCGACGACCCGATCGTGAAGCCGCTCCCCGCCACCGACACGGCGGTCGGGGTGGATGTCGGCCTGGACCATCTGCTGATCCTCTCCACCGGCGAGAAGATCGCCAACCCCCGGCATGAGCGCAAGGACCGTGCCCGGCTGGCTAAGGCTCAGCGGGTCCTGGCGAAGAAGGCCAAGGGAGACGGCGCCAACCGGGCCAAGGCCCGGCGGAAGGTCGCCAAGGTCTACGCCCGGATCGCGGACCGTCGTCGTGACCACCTGCACAAGCTGACCACTCGTCTCGTGCGTGAGAACCAAACGATCGTGATCGAGGACCTGACCGTGCGCAACATGGTCAAGAACCGGAGCCTGGCCCGCGCCATCAGCGACGCGGCATGGTCCCAGTTCCGGAGCATGTTGAAGTACAAGGCCCAGTGGTACGGGCGCGAGGTGATCGCCGTCGACCGATGGTTCCCCTCGTCGAAGCTGTGCTCCGTATGCGGCACCTTGCAGGACAAGATGCCGCTCAACGTCCGCACCTGGACGTGCGCCTGCGGAACGACCCACGACCGGGACGTGAACGCAGCGAAGAACCTTCTGGCCGCCGGACGGGCGGCGTCGGCCTGCGGAGCCGGTGTAAGACCTCAACGGAGTTCTCCGGGCGGGCAGTCGGCGATGAAACAGGAAGTCTCACGGCGCGAGCCGTAAGAATCTCCTCCCCTTAGGGAGGGCAGCGTCAACCGACCCAACGTAGCGATCACCTGTCCGGCGCCACCAGGGTCCGATGACCGGCATCCCCGCTGAGGGTCGCTTTACGGCTCGTACAGAGGCAGGAAGTGGACGACTGCTTGCTCGTACGGATGGGCCTCACGGACCGCCTGCTGAATGGCGCCGGCCTGATCCGCGTCACAGACCGACTCGATCCGGCATTCCTCGCTGTGCTGCATCGCGCCCACCTCACCGTCGTACGGCTGTGAGCCGGGCAGGGCCTGCCAGTTGCCGGTCACCTTCCAGACGCTGGAACAGCGCGCGTACTCACCGACCCGCCCCGCGCCCGCCTTATGGAGTACCTCGATCACCGCCTCCGCATGACTCTCGGGAACGGATATTTCGATCTTGAGGCGCGTCATGCCCGGACCCTAACAACCCGCCCGATCAGGAGATCCAGAGGACCATGGCCGCCGGCTTGGCGGGCGGTGTCGGTTTCGTCGGGGGATCGGCCATTGGTGTGGGTTGGAGGTGTGCATACCGGTGGTGGTGGCCGAGGCGCGGCGATGGCGTGCGGTGGTCGGGCGGACGGTGGCGATGATTCACCTCGATCTGTTCGATTTCCAGGGCCGGCCTGTGCGCCGCACAGTGCGCCGGAACCTGGCGACATCCGTGAGGTCAGGCACATGGGTAAGGGCTCCCGGCGCGTACGACGTCTGCTGGCGTATGGGCTGCTGTCGTTGGCGGCCGGTGTGGTGACGGCCGTCCCCGCACTCGCCACCGGTTTCGATCACGAGCACGAGGAACCCGTGGGGGACCCGCACGCTCAGCACGGGGCGGGCCCCACGGTGAAGGTGCGTCCGCATGGCAAGGCGGGCTCCGACGTGTTCACGGTGACGGTCCGTGCGATCGGCGCCGAGAAGCGGTCACCGGCCGCTCGCGCGGGGGAGCGCGTCACGTACGAAGTCGTCGTCCGCAACCGCACCGCGCAGGACTTCCCCGAAACCGAGATCGTGCAGATGCTGCCAGGCGGCGCGAAGGTGGTGTCGTCCGCGCCCGAAGGGTTCGTCGACCAGGAGTGGCTGGTCTGGCAGTTGGGGCTCGATGCGCAGCAGAGCGTGACACTGCACTCGACGGTCCTCGTCCCGCCGTCCGACGACGCCGACGCACCGCGCTCACGCAGCGCCGTGTGCGTACGGGTGGAGACGGCGGCCGGATTCAGCGGGTGCGGGGCCGATTCCCGTCCGGCGACGAATCACGCCGCCCCACCGCAGCCCGCGCCCGGCGCACCCGGTGCCCCGGCGGCCGGGGGCAACGGCGCGGACGGCGACAGCAAGCCGGTCGCGGTTGAGGCGGCCCCTCAAGCGACCGCGGCTTCGAGTGAACCCTCCGGGTACAGGGCGCTGTTGATCGGGGTGGCCGTATTTGTCGCCACCACGGGCCTGCTGACCGCCTGGGTCTTCGGTCTGCGCCGAGGGCGCACGGCGCACCGCTGATGCGAGCGAACTCGTCCGCGAGGCGAGCCGGTTGAGCCCGGGATCTGCGGCATGCCGGCCGGCGTCGGCAGGGTCACTCGCATGATCGTCGGTCGGCTCGCTACTCGCCGACGTCCCGGCTGATACGGATCGGGTTCCCGCCCGCGCGGGCGGGGACCAGAGGTATGCGGGCCACAGGTGCCAGCCCGGCCATCAGGAGCAACGCGCCGACCGGCAGAAGATCCAGGTTGACCGCGAACAGGACGAATCCCCCGAGAACCGCCACAGGACTCCAGACAGGCAGCAGACGCGGGGTCGCGACAACGAGCATGACCAGCAGGGTGAGCCAGCCCAGCTGGAACGCGAGCGGGCCGACCATTTCCAGGGGTTCGGGCAAGGATGCTGCTGAGGCCAAATCTGCGAACAGGTCACCGAGAATCACCCAGAGGAAGCAGGCGACGCCGAACATCCCGGCTGCTGCGGCCGCGTTCGCAAGCAGCTGTCTGCGCGCGGTGGCGATGGGGACGAGTTGCCGCAGCCTGACCGTCAGCACGCCGAAGAGTACGAAGCTGAGGAAGAACAGTGTGTGGCCGAGGTTCCAGGCGAGGCCGGGTCCGTGGTCCCCGTCCAACCCGTCGACGAGCCGCAGCAGCCCGTACAGGACGAGCAGGAGCGGAGCGATGAGGGTGAGCCTTGGCGTGCTCATGTGCTTGGAGGTCATGCTGGAAGACTCACAGGGTGCGGGCTTTGAACCTATCGGGGGTGCCCCCAACGCACCCCGGAATATGTCCCGTAGGGGCTGCCGCACTACCTACCGGCAGATGACCGGCCGCACCCGGAACCGCTTGCCAAGGGCTTCGCCGGGGGCGCTATCGCATGTCCGTCACGTCCCCTGCGCGCCGGCACAGACGAAGACGTCGTGTGGCTGATGCGGGCGCCCGTCGGGGAGTAGCGTGTCAGTAGGCCAGCTGTCGTCCGAGTGGTATTCCACCAAGTCCCGTAGTGTGCTTCCGGTTCCGGTCGCTGACCCATCCTCGACCGGAGGCCACCATGCCGAGCCCGCCGTCTGCCCCCTCGGTACCGCCCTCGCGGAACGGGCCGCCCGGTCTGACGCGTGAGGCCCGGGTCACGGCGGCGCTGATCAACCTGGCCGACACCCTGGTCGACGACTTCGACCCCGCCGAGTTCTTCTACCGCGTCGCCGAGCACTGTATGGATCTGCTGGACATCGGTGACGCCGGCGTGATGCTTGCCCTGCCCGGCGGCCCGCTGCGCCTGGTCGCCGCCTCCTCCGAACGGGTCCGTCTGGTCGAGCTCTTCGAACTCGACGCCAGCGAAGGCCCGTGCTGCACCGCCTTCCGGGACGCCACTCCCGTCGACCACGCCATCAACGGCCTGAGTTCACAGCGCTGGCCGCGCTTCACCACGCGCGCCCACCATGCGGGTTACACCTCCGTGCACGCCACCCCGATCCGGCTGCGCAGGGAAACCCTCGGCGTACTGAACCTCTTCCGCCGCGTCCCCGGCCCGCTGCTGGAAGGCGACCGGCACCTGGCCCGGGCCCTGGCGGATGCCACGGCCATCTCCCTGCTTCAGCAGTCCACCCTCGACCAGCACCGCACCGTGCGCACCCAACTCGAAACAGCCCTGGTCACCCGCACCATCATCGAACAGGCCAAAGGCTTCCTGACCGCGCGTCACGAAACCGACCCCGACACCGCCTTCCACCGACTGCGCGCCCACGCACGCCACCACCGCCTGCGCCTGGCCGACCTCGCGCGCGACATCGTCGACGGCACCACCACTCTGCCCCCGCCGGACACCGACAGGACCTCCGCCCCTTGAAGCCCGGTGTCGGCAGGGGCGGGACATGTCAGGGGCGGGAGCGGTCCGCTTGGTCGAGGTGTGTTCGGGCGTCGGCGGACCAGTGGGGGGCGTTCCACCGGTCGGCGATTTCGGCGGCCCGGGCGAAGTGGGCGGCGGCCGTGTCGTCGTGGCCGAGCAGGAGGGCGAGTTCGCCGAGCGTGTGGGCGACCGGACGCAGGCCGAGCGACAGGCTTTCCGTGCCGGCCGGGGGGCCTTCGCGGTGGGGGAGCAGGTCCGCGTAGACCTCCTCGGCGGCGTCGCGGTCCTGGAGCGCGACGATCGCCATCGCGCGCAGGCTCGTCAGGAAGGTGAAGAAGAAGTCGTGGCGTATCGGCCCCGGAGCCGTGCGGGTCCGGCGTGCTTCGTCGCCGCGGCCGGCGGCGTGGAGGGCGAGCGTGAGCAGGTCGGCGACCATCGGGCCGAGCGCTTCGTGGAGGGTGCGTACCTCATCCAGGTGGTCGCCGAGCGTGCCGTCGTTCAGCCAGATCGTGGCCCGCGCGAGGTCGATGAAGCCGGTGTGCACGGATCCCGCGCGTTGCATGCGTGCGACGGCCTCGACGTAGCGGTGCTCGGCGTCGGCGAACCGGCCCTCGATCAGCGCCTGGGCCGCGAGCGCGATCTCGGCGGCGCTGATCGCCTCCGGCATCCGGTAGGCGCGGGCGAGGTCGAGGGTCTCGCCGATCAAGCGGCGCAAGGTTGCCGGGTTGTTGGCTGCGGCGGCGTTCGCGGCGAGGCCGAACAGGCCAGTCACGCGGTAGACGGGCAGGTCGTGCTCGGCACCGATCTCCGCCAGCTCCCGGGCGTACTCCTCGCTGCGGGTGTCGTCGGAGAGGACAAGGAGCGCCGCGGCCCGCAGGCGGGGATCGGTGGCGAGGCCGAGGGCTTCGCGCGCGGCGTCCACGACCGTCGGATCGTCCTCGCCCACCAGCTCGTTGGCGTACGCGACGAGGAGGCGGCAGCGCGCCTCGGGGGCGAGACCGGTCCGCTTGAGCAGGCGGCGGAGGCGGTCGACGACGGGTCGGTCGACCGTGCCGTAGGTGCGGGCCTGCCAGGGGGTGGGCTCCGTCCAGGCGGTGAACGCGGCGATCATCAGGTCGTCGCGCCCGGTCGACTCGGCGTATTCGACGGCCTGTTCACGCGTGCGCCTGGCAGCGGCGACGGCCCCGGCCCTGATCTGGGCGCGCAGCAGCCGGCCGAACAGGTCGACGCGCTCGTCCGGTTCACAGGAGCCCGCGGCCGCGACCGCGTCGGCGAGCAGCGCGGCGGCCACGTCGTGGGCGTACCGGGCCTCGGCGAGCTCTGCGGCCCGTACGCAATAGCCGACGGCCTTCGCTGACCCCGCGCGCGCATAGTGGTGGGCCAGCGCCGCGATGTCCCCCGTGCCCTCCAGGGCGGCCGCGATCCGGGCGTGCATCCGGGCGGCCCGCAGCCGGCTGACGTCGGCGACCAGCGTGTCCCTGACCAGCGCGTGCACGAACCGGACCAGGCCGGGCCCGGGCTCGTCGAGCAAGCCGGCGATCACGCCCGCGTCCAACGCGTCGAGCACGCCGTCCTCGTCGGTGTCGGCAGCCTGCACGAGCACATCCACCGAGCTCTCCCGGCCGGCCACCGCCGCGAGCCGCAGGACGGCCACACCACTTTCGGGGAGCCTCGCAAGGCGGCGCCGCAGCACATCCCGTACGCCTTCGGGGACCTCGGAGAGCGCGACCAAGGCGCCCTCGCCGGTCAGCAGCCGCGCGCTCTCGCGTACATAGAAGGGGTTGCCGCCGGTCCGCTCGGCGATCCCGGCCACGGTCGCGTCGTCGGCTGCGCATTCGGCGCGTACGAGTTCCGCTACGGCGTCGCCGTTCAGGCCGGGCAGCTCGAGCCGGAGCGGCGCGGTGCGGGCCAGGGCGCCGAGCGTTTCGGTGAGGCGTTCGCTCTCGTCCGCGCGGTATGCCGCGACGACCAGGATCGGGGCCTGAACGCCGACACTGCCGCCGAGCAGTTCCAGCGTGGCCGCGTCCGCCCAGTGCAGGTCGTCGAGGACGACGGCGACCGGCCGCCCTGCGGCGGCCGCCGCGAGCCAGTTCCACACGGCCTGCCGCAGCCTGAACCGCCCGGCCGTCGCGTCGCCGTGCACCGGCGCGGAGTCGGCGAGCAGCGGCGCCAGAGCGTCCGCGAACTCCCCTGGAGGAACGCTCGCGGCCACCTTCCGCAGCGCCTCGACCCACGCCCACGCGGGCGGAGCGCTGTCCACCTCGGGACAGCGCCCGGTGGCCACGAGCCACCCGTCCCGTCCGAGCCGTGCGCCGAGTTGGTCCAGGAGCGACGACTTGCCGAGCCCCGCCTCGCCGGTGACCAGCGCGACGCGCATCCCCTCGGTGGCGGCGTCCCGGGCGGCCGCGCACAGGGCTGCTAGGCCGTGTCTGACAAACGATCTTGGGTGGGTTCGCGCAGCCAGAGGATCAGTGCGGCGAGATGGACTCCGGCCTTGTAGCGGGTGGCGAGTTTGTCGAAACGGGTGGCGATCGCGCGGAACTGC